>JAZDHM010000202.1:0-13168 GCA_043805935.1 Actinomycetota bacterium | reverse complement strand
GCGGGCTATGCGCTTTCGGCGATCGGGCTCAACCTGCAGTTTGGATACACCGGCCTCCTCAATTTCGGGCACGTCGGGTTCATGCTCGTCGGTGCCTACGGCCTGGCGATCACCGTCGATCGCGGCGGATCGATGGTGTTGGGGTTGGTGGTGGGCATCGGGCTCGCCGTGGTGCTCGCACTCCTGATGGGTATTCCGACGCTGCGACTCCGCGCCGACTACCTGGCCATCGTCACCATCGCTGCCGGCGAGATCCTTCGGCTGATCGCCCGCTCCACCTTCGCCGCCCCTCTGACCAAGGGAATCTTCGGTATCCAGCGGTTCGCCAACGACTTCTTCGCGATAAACCCGATCCCCGAAGGGAAGTACGGGGTCGGCACCTTCCGATTCGACCAACGAACCCTGTGGGTTCTCCTCGTCGGATGGTCGTTTGTGATCGCCTCCATCGCCTTCATCCGCCGACTGTTGCGCAGCCCGTGGGGACGAGTGATCCGGGCTATCAGGGAGGACGAGGATGCCGCCCGGAGCTTGGGGAAGAACGTCTTCGGATACAAGCTCCAAAGCCTCATCATCGGCGGCACCATCGGAGCCCTCGCCGGAATGCTCCTGGCCATCGACCAACAGAACGTGAATCCAGACGCGTTCATCCCACTGCTCACCTTCTACGCATTCACCATCGTCATCATCGGAGGACCGGGCACACTCTGGGGGCCCGTGATCGGCGCGGTGATCTTCTGGTTCCTCTTCGAGTTGCTGGGCGGGATCATGGCCGCCGCATTGGCCGAGGGGTGGTTCGGAGACCTCCTCGACGCCACCGATGTCGGGCGGTTGCGGTTCGCGCTGTTCGGGGTCGGGTTGATGTGGCTGATGGTGAAGCGTCCCCAGGGCCTCTTCGGCAGCCGCACGGAGATGCTGATCAATGCCCGCTGAGCCTCACTCGTTGAGCGGCGTACCTGGCGAACCCGGCGTTGCCAAGCCGGACCCCGTATTGGTGGTGGACGGCGTCCGACGCTACTTCGGCGGCATCAGGGCCGTGGAGATCGACCACCTCGAGATCCAACGCGGCACGATCACCTCCCTCATAGGACCCAACGGTGCCGGCAAGACGACGCTGTTCAACGTCCTCTCCGGCTTCGATCTCCCTCAGCAGGGCCACTGGCATCTGAACGGGGGCCCCCTCGTGGGGATACCGGCGTTTCGGGTGGCGCGACTGGGCTTGGTCCGAACGTTCCAACTCACGAAGTCCCTCGCCCGACTCACGGTCCTGGAGAACATGCTGGTCGCCGCCAAGGGCCAAATCGGCGAGAGCCTGCGCGGTGCCCTGTTTCGCCGGTGGCGTCCCCTCGAGGAGGCGAACGAGGCCCGGGCGTTGCAGACCCTCGAGAGGTTCGGTCTCGCCGACATGACGGGCGACTACGCAGGCAGTCTGTCGGGAGGACAGCGGAAGCTGCTCGAGATGGCGCGGGCATTGATGGTGGAACCCGCAGTGGTCATGCTCGACGAACCTACGGCTGGAGTGAACCCGGCGTTGAAGCAGTCACTGCTCATCCACATCAAGAACCTGCGCGACACCGGGGTCACCGTGGTGTTCATCGAGCACGACATGGATGTCGTCCGGGAGATCAGCGACTGGGTCGTCTGCATGAGCGAGGGTGCCATCATCGCCGAAGGATTGCCGGGAGAGCTCGCCCGAAACCCGGCGGTGATCGATGCCTACCTCGGTACCCACCACGGGGCCATCTCGTGACGGCACCACTGCTCGTCGCCGACAGCGTCGTTGCCGGCTATCTGCCGGGGGTCGACATCCTGCGGGGAGTCGACTTCACGCTCGGTGAAGGCGAGCTGATCGGAGTCATCGGGCCGAACGGTGCGGGCAAGTCCACGCTGGTGAAGGCCCTCTTCGGGTTGATCCCGGTCCGCAGCGGAAAGGTCGAGCTGCGTGGGGCGGACATCACCGGTATGGCTGCTCACGAGCTCGTTGCCCGAGGCGTCGGCTACGTGCCGCAACTCGCCAACGTCTTCCAGACGCTCAGTGTCGAGGAGAACCTCCGCATGGGCGTCTACCTCCGACCCGATGCCTGGGGTGCCCGCCTCGTCGAGGTCACCCGCCTGTTCCCCATCCTCGGTGAGCGCTCGCCGCAGCGAGCCGGGAACCTGTCTGGTGGGGAGCGACAGATGCTGGCCATCGGCAGGGCGCTGATGATGCGCCCCCAGGTTCTCCTCCTCGATGAACCGTCTGCAGGCCTCTCCCCGGCGAACCAGGATCTCGTCTTCGACACGGTGCGGCGCATCGCCGACTCCGGCGTCTCGATCGTCATGGTGGAGCAGAACGCCCGGCGTTGCCTGCTCATCTCCGACCGTGCCTACGTGCTGGATCAGGGTCGCAACGCCCATGAGGGCAGCGGTCGCCAGCTCCTCCACGACCCGAGAGTGATCGACCTCTATCTCGGGACCCTGGGGCGCGCCCCCTAGGCCCGGTTGCACTCCGAACGCGAACGGGGGGCCCGGCCGCAGGCCCCCCGTCCTTGTTGCGCGATCCTCGCTCAGCTCGAGATGTCGACCTGCCTCAGGGTGACCGCCACCCCGGTGCTGTCGTACTCGAAGATGTCGTACGTCCCGGCCGCAGGCTCACCGGCATCGACGAAGTCCAGCAGACCGCTGGCCCCGTCGTAGTCGATGTCCACGCCGTCCAGCAGCAGCTGGCGGCACTCGGCATACAGTGAGCACTTCGTCCCACCACGGGTCACGTCGTTCATCTGGGCGGCGATGTCCTTCGGATCGTTCGACCCTGCGGCGAAGGCGGCGAGCGCCTCGACCATCAGGCAGTCGTACGAGTGGGCCGAGAAGATCGTCGGGATCCCGGGAGCGAACGCCGCGAACCGCTCGGTGAAGGTCGGCTCGCCGCTCGGAGGTGCCAGGGACGGGTACGTGCCCCGCACTCCTTCGAGCACCGCCGGATCGTTCGGGTCGACGTCCTCCGCGGTCACGTTGTCCTTGAAGCCGTCGGCCGTGTAGATGGCCACGTCCTGCGGACCCACACCGGCCTCGATGAGAGCCTGCAGGAACGCCGCCCCCTCGGCGAACGGGATGAAGGAGATCGCATCGACACCGGCGGCGGCGATCGTCGCCGCCTCCGCGTCGAAGCTCGTTCCGTCCTTGTCGAATTCGATGAATTCGGCAACCTCGACCCCATTGGCCTCGAGGGCGTCCTTGATCGACTGGGCCAGGCCTCGTCCGTACTCGTCACTCCGATAGGCGATGGCGACCTTGGTCGCGCCATCCTCGGTGATCAGGTCGGCATGCACCTGACCCTGCAGGTTGTCCGGCGGCGCCGTACGGAAGTAGTAGCCCCCGTCGTCGTAGGTCGTGAAGACCGAGCCCGTGTTCGACGGCGAGCACATCGCAACCTCGGCGCCGGTGATGCGATCGATCACAGACAACGCCACCCCGGTCGCCGCAGGCCCGATGATGGCGTCGACCCCAGCGTTGAGCTCCCGCTCCGCAGTCACCGTGGCCACGGCCGGATCGGTGCCATCGTCACCGGGCACCAACGTCACGGTGTCTCCGGCCGCGGCGATCTCTGCCACGCCCATCTCGAGCGGTTTCACGAGCGCGTCGATGATTCCTGAAAGTGCCCCGGTCTGTGGCAGCAGGTAGCCGATCGTGAGATCGACCGAGCCCGCCCCGCCCTCGGTCGTCGTAGTGGTCGTGGTGTCGTCGCCGCAGGCCGCAGCCAACAACGCGAACGCGATCACCAGGACGCCCAAGTGCCGGATGTTCTTCATTCTCCGACTCATTGGATTGTTTCCTCTCCGGTATTGACACTGGGTCGGAGTGGGACTCCGACCCAGAGGCGGGGAGTGTAGTCGACGCCTCCGCGCAGGTGCAGGGACGGCGGCACCCGGGTCGTGAGAGAATGAGCGGCTATGCGCGATCGCGACGAGACGCTGCTCACCGAAATCCTGCCGCCCGAGGAAAGGGCGGTGGAGGCGGTCGTGGCCCGCTATCAGCGGGTGGCCCCGGCGGTCACCCGGTTCGCCCGATCCCTGGCGGACAACGACGAATTGCGGGTCAGGCTCGGGTCGCACACTCAGGCCGAGCCCGGCGAGATCGTCATGGACCCCGGCGTGTTCCAGGCGGCCTACGCCCGGCGGGCGCCGGTGACCCCGTCGGAGGTGGCGCTCGCCTCCGCCCTCCACGAGGTGATCCATTTGATCGCCACCGACCTCGACGAGCGGCGCCCGCTGCCGCCCGAGTGGTTTCCCGACGCCGACGGTCCGCTGCCCGAGGAACCCGTCCTGCTGCTCGATGCGCTCGACCGGGCCGAAGGCCCGGCCGCCGAGGCGATGTTCCTGGCCGTCGAGGACGCCCGCCAGGAAGCGCAGAACCTGGGTGTGTACCCCGGGGCCCGCTCGGTGCTCGGAGACCTGTACCGGGCGGCTATCCCCGCCGCCATGGGCAAGGCCCGGCCGCTCGGCCAGTTCGCCCTATGCTGCTTCCTGGCGGTCGGCGGGTACCAGGACATCGAGACGCTTCAGTCCGGGACCGAGCCGAAGGTCGCCGGCGCCCTCGAAGATGCCCGTGCGCTGATCGACGACGCCCAGCGCGCCGCCGGTCCCTGGGAGGCGGCCGCAGCCGCCATCGGCTTGCTCGCCGTCGCCCGCCTCCACGGCTTGCTCACCGAGGCATCGCCGACCGAGACGAGGTCGGAGAGCGAGGCCCGCGGACAGGACGAGCGTGAGCGCATCGACGAAGGCGTCGACGCCATCAGGATGATCACGCCGATCTTGCGGGACGCGGAGTCGTATGACGCCGCCAAACGGGCATCCCAGGCAGTGGTGACCGACCGGGGTGCGAAGTCTGACGTCGACCAGGCCGGCGACCCGGCGACCGATCAGATCCTCAGGGTGTCCGAGGGCCCCGACGTGTACCTGCCCACCGGCCAGACCGGCCGGCTCATCCTGGCGCCGATTCCGTCGCGGTTCGCCCGCTTCGCCGGCGACGGGCGCTTGGCCATCGACGAGGCGGCCCGTCGCTGGCAGGTCGCCCAGCGCCACATCTCGGGAGAGCTGTATCCCCTGTTCGTCGCCAACCAGCGGCGCGGCCTGCGCTCGGGATACGACGCCGGGGATCTCTCGCCCTACGCCGCTCTGTTCCTCGGCGCCGGGCTGTACGAGCGAATGTTCGAGCGCCGCTCGCTCCCCACCCGCCGCGCCTACGCCGTGAGCCTGCTCGTCGACGGGTCGGCCAGCATGCTCCAACCTCGCCCCCTGCCCGGTGGGGTCAAGGCCCCCTGGGCGATGGCGGCGGCGACCCTCGGCGCCTGGACGCTGGCCCGGCTCTGCGACGAGCTGCAGGTGGACTTCGAGGTGGCGCTGTTCAACCGGGCATTCGCCTCACGGGTCGACGACAGCGAGCGCACCTACGTCGACCGGCTCAACGGCACCAGAGGGGCCCTGCGGCGGAGCCAGGGAAGCGCCGCCGACCGGCTCACCAGGACCGTCAACCACTATCTCGTGAAGTCCTTCGACCAGCGGTGGCTGGCCGCCGAGCCATCCCTCGCCGGCCTCTTCTGGGCCGCCGCCAAGCCCGCCGAGGCCGCGGTGGTGGCCCGGCGCGATCCCACGGGGTCCCCCCCGGTGTCGATGTTCGAGAAGGCGGCGAACGTCGACGAACTCAACGTCAGCCATGCCGCCGAGCGGTTGGGACGCCAGCAGGCCCAGGTCCGGATGCTCGTCGTCCTCGCCGACGGCATGACCAGGGGATCCGTGGAGACCCTGGCCGCATCGGTGGACGCCGTGGAGTACTCGGGCACCACCGTGCTGGGCATCGGGATCGGTGATGCCACGGTCGAGGCGGCCTACTCGCGCAGCCAGGTGTGCGCCCGGCCCGAGGCCCTGACCCGCGCCATGATCGAGGGGGTGCGCTCCGCGCTGCGTCGCAGCATCGCCCTCTCCGGCGGGGACACGTGGTGGGGACACCAGGGGCTTCTTTACGATGAAGGCGCGCGCTCTGACTCGACCCTCAGGAGTGTCCATGCCTGAAACCATCACGTTCCTCGATCCCTCCGGCCGAGGCGCGCCGATCGAGCTGACCCCGTTCACGGTGCCCAAGACCCAGCCGGACTTCGACCAGCGGGTCGGCAAGATCCCCGAGCGCGATCCGCACTACGTCGACCTGGGCATGCTGTACCGGCTCGCCGCCATCGAGGAGGTCCGGCGCAGCGGCCTGGTCGACACGCCGCTCCACGTGGCGCTGCGCGGGCACATGGGGACCGGCAAGGACCACGACCTCGAGCAGTTCGCCGCGATGCTGCGGCTCCCCTACTACCGCATACCGCTCACCGGTGAGGTTCGAGACATCACCCTCATCGGCTCGGTGAAGCTGTACGGCGACGGGCGGGGCGGCACGGAGAGCCGGTGGCAGGATGGCGACATCACGCGAGCCCTGCGCGGCCCCGGGCTCATCAACCTCTCCGAGCTGAACGCCGCCGGGGCCGAGACCTTGTTCGCACTCCACGCGCTGCTCGACCGCTACCGCGCCCTCGACCTGCCCACCGGGGAGACCGTGCATCTGCGCGAAGACACCCGCGTGTTCGGCACGCTCAACCCGACGGATCTACGCGACTATGCCGGCACCCAGACCCTCAACAAGGCGTTCGCCGATCGATGGGTGATCTGGGAGAAGTCGTTCCCCGAGCCGGACCAAATCGAGACGATGCTGTTGCGGCGGTATCCCCGCCTCGGGGCGGCCTTCGTGACGACCATCGCCCGGCTGGCGGCGGAGGTCAACGAATCGTTCACGTCCGCCGACGCCCGCACCAGGGTGGGCACCCCGATGAGCCTGCGGACGGTGCTCGACCGGATCCCCGCCGGCCTGTGGATGTACGCCAAGGACGAGGACCCGCTGCGAAGGACCTGGGAGGAGTTCGTCCTCAGTCACATCGACCCCGTCGACGTCGACCACTACGAGACCGTGTGGGCGGCGGTGGCCCGCCGGGGGCCGGAGGGTCCGCCGTTCGGGAAGTAGCGGGCTACCCGCTGCCAGCTTCCAGCTACCAGCCAGAACGACGCCCGACACCCGTCGCCCGTCGCCGGCTAGACCGTTGCCCGTTGCCCGTCACCAGTCACCGGTCACCAGCAAGAGACGACCCAGATGGTCTGTCTCATTGCCAGTTGCTGATTGCCAATTGCTCATAGCTCACAGCTCGTCGCCCGTTCTGTCGAAGGTCGAAGGTCGAGCCGGTGTGACTCGGCGCTAGGTGGGGGCCCTACGCTCCACCAGGCCCACCAGGTTCCCCTCGGAGTCCTTGAAGAAGGCCATCCACTCCTCGACGCCGGGAAGACCGAACGTGCCGTCGGCGTCCCGGAAGATCAGGTGCGGCGGGTCGACGAGCTCCACGCCGGCCGCCCCGAGATCGGCCCACGACGCCTCGAGGTCATCGACCCCGAGGTAGAGCAGGCTCGAAGGGGCGCCCCGCTCGACGAGGAGGCGGGTGTCGCCGAGATCGAAGAACGCCAGGCCGGGGAGTTCGAACGAAGCGATGAGGCGCAGGCCGAGCGTGTCCCGGTAGAAGGCGACCGCCCGGTCGAGGTCCTCGGCCCGCTGCGCCGCCTGATGCAGTCGTTGCATGGCGGCGGAATCTATCCGCCGAAGGCTCGACTCACTCAGCCCAGCGCCAGCCCGACGGCCTCCGGGAGACTGGCGGCAACGGGGCACCCCGCGGCCTCGAGGGCGGTGCGCTCCTGGCTCCCTCCGTCGTACAGGACGCATCCCACGCCGGCTGCCCTGGCGGCGACGGCGTCGTCGGTGATGTCCCCGATCACGACCATGCCCGGGCGGCCCAACCCCCGATACATGCCCTCGAGCCGCTCCACGTGCCGGATCAGGTGCTGTTCCTTGGTCTCCCCCACCGAGCCCCGGTGCCCATCCAGGGCGAGCATGTGCTCGTCGAGCCCGAACCTCTTGACGGTTGACACCAACATGTCGTGCCACAGCATCGAGGCGATCGACTGCGAGACGCCGAGGGCACCGACCATTTCGATCGCCTCGACCGCGTCCCGGTTCAACGCCGCCGACTCGAACCCCCTCCGGTAGGCGTCCTGGAAGATGTCGTCGATCTCCCACATGAGCGCCTCGTCGACGGGGCGGCCGAACAACCGGGTGTAGAAGACCTGGAGCGGACGGACGAAGAGGCGCCGGTACGCCGCACTGTCGATGCGCTCGACGCCGAAGTGGTCGAGAGAGGCGTTGACGGCGGCGACCACCACGTCGTGGTCGTCGAACAGCGTGCCGTTCCAGTCCCAGATGACGTGGCGCATCAGTGTGGGGGAGGGTATCCGGTCCCCGTCGCCCGCCGCCCGCCGCCCGTCGCCCGCCACCCGCCGACCGCCAGAACGAGCTCGTGCCGATCTGCCATCTGCCACCCGGAAGCTGGAAGCTGGCCGCTGGAAGCTGGAGGCTGGAGACCGGGCCGCGTCCTACCCTCCCCCCATGCGCTCCTACCGCCTCGGCGACGCGGATCTCGACGAACGCATCCGCCGCCTCGCCGAAGACGCTGCCTCCGGAGCCGGCCACGACCACGAGGACGTAGACCTGATCTCGGAGATGATCGTCACCGCCTTGCGGTTCCAGCGCGACCGCGCCGATCGCGGGGACCTCAAACTGGTGAACACCGCCCTCAAGGAGATGCGCTACGCCTTCCTCGTGTTCTCCCAGTACCGCCACATTCCCAAGGTGACGGTGTTCGGATCCGCCCGCAGCCGGCCCGGCGACCCCAACTACGAGCTGGCGGCGGCCTTCGCCGAGCACATGGTGGAAACCCGGCGGTGGATGGTGGTCACGGGGGCGGGCCCGGGGACGATGGAGGCGGCGAACAAGGGGGCGGGTGGAGCCTCCTCATTCGGCGTCAACATCAGGCTGCCGTTCGAGGCCGAAGCCAACCGCTACGTCGACGACGCCCGGCTCATCAACTTCAAGTACTTCTTCACGCGGAAGTTGGTCTTCGTGAAAGAGTCAGACGCCTTCGTCCTCTTTCCCGGCGGGTTCGGCACTCAGGACGAGGCGTATGAACTCCTGACGCTGACCCAGACCGGCAAGAGCACCCTCCACCCGATCGTGCTGATCGAGGCCCCGGGCACGGCCTACTGGGACCATTGGATCGACTTCGTGAACGGCACCCTGGTCGGCCAGGGGATGATCACCCCCGACGACCTCGCGTTGTTCCACCACGCCACCGACATCCACGACGCCGCCGAGGAGATCGCCCGCTTCTACGCCAACTACCACTCGCAACGGTACGTCGACGACCTCCTGGTCCTGCGCCTCCGCCATGCCCCATCACCCGCCGATCTCGAGAGGCTCAACGACGAGTTCGGTGACATCGTGGCGTCGGGTCGGATCGAGTCGGCGGCCGCGTCGCCGGCGGAGATCGAAGACCGAGACGAGGTCGACCTGCCCCGCATCCGCCTCCACTTCAACCGCAAGAGCCTTGGGCGCTTGCGGAGCATGGTGGACATGCTCAACGACCTCGCTCCGGGGGATGGCTCCTGAGGGCCTAGTACCCTTGAGGTTCATGCGCGAAATCCTCGCCGACCTGGTGGCCGAGCAGCAGAGCCTCGACCAGTCGCTGCAGCGGTCGCCCGACCGCGACTGGAAGAAGCGCCTCGACGGCACCGCCACGACGGTCCAGGACACCATCGCCATCCTCGCCTGGGAGGAGCAGCAGGCTGCCGCCGCCCTCACCGGCGGGCACTCGGTGCTCGACGAGATCGACGAGTACGGCGACGTCGCCGATCACCTCAAGAAGGCGGTCGCCGAGGGACGCGGCAAGCGACCCCAGGAAGTCATCGAATGGTGGCGTTTTGCCCGGGCCGACGTCGTCTCCGCCCTCTACAAGAACAAGCCTTCCGACCGAGTCCCCTGGGTCGGGAGCGACGTCAGCGCCCGCACCTTCGCCACGCTCCGCCTCGCCGAGACGTGGGGCCGGGGCCTCGCCATCCTCACCGCCCTCGACAAGGAGATCGTCGACACCATCCGGCTTCGCCACATCGCGTGGCTGGGATGGGCGACCCTGCCGTACGCCTTCGCCCTCGCCGACGAGGACTACGACGAACCGGTCCGTGTCGAGGTCACCGGACCGGCCTACGCCCGCTGGGTGTTCGGGCCCGACGACGCCCCCGACGTCGTGCGCGGGCCTGCGCCCGAGTGGTGCCGGCTCGTCGTCGGCCGCCTCAGCGTGGCGAAGGCGACCGGGCTCAAGGCCACCGGACCGATCGCCGAGCGCGCTCTCGAGGTCGCCGGCATCTTCCAATGATCGGCCGCCTCATCGGGATGGTGCATCTCGGTCCGCTCCCGGGTTCCCCGCGCTACGCCGACGATCTCGACCGGGTGGTGGAGGCGGCCCGAGAGGACGCCCGGCGGCTCGCCGCCGCCGGATTCGACGCCCTGATCGTGGAGAACTTCGGCGACGCGCCCTTCTTCGCCGACGACGTACCCAAGGCCACCGTGGCCGCCATGACCCGGGCGGTCGGCGCGGTCATCGAGACCGCCCGGCTCCCGGTGGGGGTGAACGTGCTGCGCAACGACGCCCTGGCGGCGCTGGCGGTGGCCGCTGCCGCCGCCGGAGCCTTCGTGAGGGTGAACGTGCTGTCGGGAACGATGCACACCGATCAGGGCCCGATCACCGGGAAAGCCGCCGAGGTTGCCCGGCTCCGGGCGGCGATCGCCCCGAACGTGAGGATCCTCGCCGACGTGTTCGTCAAGCACGCCACCCCGCCGCCCGGGCTCACCGTCGAACAGGCCGCGCTGGACCTGTGGGAGCGTGCCGGGGCCGATGGCATCGTCGTCAGCGGAGCGGCCACAGGCCGCCCCATCGACCGAAGCCGTCTCGAGGCGGTGCACGCCGCGGTGCCCGCCGCTCCCCTCTACGCCGGCTCGGGGGTCGACGCCGGCACCGTCGCGGCTTTGCTCCGGGTCTGCGCCGGGGTGATCGTCGGCACCGCCATCAAGGTGGGCGGAGCGACCGCGGCTCCGGTGGACCCGGTGCGCGCCGAGGACCTCGTCCGAGCGGCCGGCTGACGGGCGGAGTGACCGCCGTCAGCCGTCACCACGCCCGCCCTCCAGCTCGAAGCCGGACTTCAAGAGCAGGCTGAGCATCGCCGGGGCGGGCGACGAGAACTGCGCCGGACGGAATGCGTGCTCCTCACCCGAGAAGAAGCGAAGCAGCGTGTTGACGATGTGGGCGTGGGTGATGGTGTGCACGTCGCTGCCCGGGGCCTGGCCGAACGCCACGAGACGCACCCGGGCGGTGCCGCCTCCCCGGGCCGGGACCGTGCACAGGCCATCTCTGACCAAATCACGGACCACCTCATCGAGGTCCGACTCGAACAGCCACTGGACCCGGCGCAGGATCTGGTGGAGGACGTCGCGGCGCCGGATCCCGGGGTTGAATTCGACGAGCCCCTGCTTGACCTCGCCGACGATCACGTCGATCTGTCCCTCCACCAGCCGGAGGGCGTCGTCGGAGAGCAGCAGCAGCCGGGCCTCGCCGCCGTCGTGGGGATCTCCGGCGTATACGTCGCCGGGGAATCTGATCCCCATGATGTCGATGTCGGTGACGGTCTCAAACGTTCCGTCGGCGGCACGCGATTGGATCTCGAACTCGCTGAGCGTGAGATACCCGTTCAGGCGCAGGTAGCTCTCCACCAGGCTCACGGCGATGTCCACGTCCCCATCTTGGCCGAAAACCGCGCTGTCACGCGATAGCCTGCCGGCGATGACCGGGTTCAGGTTGAGGTCCTTCGGTGCGCAGGCGTCCTTTGCCGGCGTCCCGACGCGCGCCATCACCGACATCGCCGGCGCCGGTGTGGTGATCCTCGGGGCACCGTTCGACTGGGGAGTAACCCATCGGCCCGGGGCCAGATTCGGGCCGAAGGCGGTGCGCGAGGCCGACTACCTCGACCCCGACGGCGAGCGTCCCCACCTCGACACCGGGATCGACCCGTTGAAGGTGCTCGGCGTGGTCGACATCGGCGACGTAGAGGTCATCCCCGGGTACGTCGAGGAAAGCGTTGCCGCCATCCGCCAGGTCGTGGCGACCGTGGCCGGGACCGGGGCGGTGCCGCTCGTCATCGGCGGCGACCACACGATCACGTTCCCCGATGCCGGCGGCGTCGCCGACGTCCACGGGTTCGGCGAGGTCGCGCTGATCCACTTCGACGCCCACGCCGACACCGGCGACACCCACTACGGCAAGCTCCTCGGTCACGGCACGCCCATGCGCCGCCTGATCGAATCGGGAGCGGTGCCCGGGCACCGGTTCGTCCAGATAGGCCTGCGTGGATATTGGCCCGACCCTCCGGTCGTGGCATGGATGCGCCAACAGGGCATGCGATCGTTCTTCATGGCCGAGATCGTCGAACGCGGCCTGGAGGCGGTCGTCACCGATGCCGTCGCCCACGCCGCCGACGGCGCCAAGGGGGTCTTCATCTCGGTGGACATCGACGTGGTCGACCCGGCGGCCGCCCCCGGCACGGGGACGCCGGAGCCGGGCGGCCTCACCTCGCGCCAGCTGCTCGACACGGTGCGCCGACTCGGCCGGGAACTCAACGTCCTCGGAGCCGACGTGGTCGAGGTCTCACCTCCCTACGACACCTCCGACATCACCGCGCTCCTCGCCAACCGGGTGGTCCTCGAGCTGCTCAACGGCATGGCGCAGCGGCGCTCCGCCTGACCGGCGGCGGTTCCCCGGTGTGCTCCTGCCGTCTGACAGCCTGGCCTGGGAGCGGACGTACTCGTTCCTGCACGACCGGATCGGATGAGCCCGGCGGGCGAGGCGTCGTGACGGCCCGGCTCCGACTACCTGCCCGGGATCCACTTGTGCACGCGTCGCCGGTACGCGGTAAATTCGTCCCCGAAGGCCTCGAGGAGGCGCCGATCCTCGTACAGGCCGATGCCGACCGTGTAGTGGAGCAGGGCCGCCGCCGGCACCACCCACAGCAGCTCCGTCTCCAGGGCGATCCAGGAGGTGCAGGCGATGGCGGTGGCGCCGATGTCGACCGGGTTGCGCACGCGCCCGTACACCCCGTCGGTGACGAGCGCTGGCCCCGGGCGGGTGCCCATGAGCCCGGCCCCGGCGTCGGCCAGGCGGCGTGCCGGATAGAACACC
>JAZDHM010000201.1:0-5885 GCA_043805935.1 Actinomycetota bacterium | reverse complement strand
GCGGTGTCGTCGCGTGCCCAGCTGAATCTCGCGGTCGTGTTCTCTGCCGTCATCCAGGTGCCGCTGGTCGCCGCCCTGGCCTGGTTCTTCTACGGCCCCGACGCCGTCGTGCTGTCGATGGTGTGGGGCTTTCTCAGCGGGATCATCACCGGCGTGGTTGCGCTTGGCGTCATGCCGATCCTGTCCACGCTCTTCGGCATCACCACGACCCAGACCCTGCTCGACCTCACCGATCGCAACCATCCGGCGCTTCGGCGGATCGAGGACATGGCGCCCGGGACGTTCAACCACTCCGTCGTGGTCGGCAACCTGGTCGATCGGGCCGCCCGGGCCGTCGGCGCCAACCCGCTGCTCGCCCGGGCCATGGCGTACTACCACGACCTCGGCAAGACGGTGCAGCCGAGGTACTTCGTGGAGAACCAGTTCGGCGTCACCAACCCGCACGATCGGCTTCCGCCCGAGGAATCGGCTTCGATCATCCGCAGCCACGTCGCCGAGGGGCTGCGGCTCGCCCGGGAGTACCGAATCCCGCCCGACGTGAGCCAGGGGATCCTCACCCACCACGGGACCAGCCTCATGCGCTTCTTCTTCCACAAGGCGGAGGAGGTGCACGGGGACCGGTTCGACCCGGCGGACTACCGCCACCGGGGTCGCAAGCCCAGGACCAAGGAGATGGTGATCCTGATGCTGGCCGACGCGACCGAGGCCGGCACTCGGGCCCTCGTGCAGCACGAGGACCCGACCAGCGAGAGCATCCGGCAGCTGGTCGAAGGGATCATCGCCGAGAAGGTGGAAGACGGCCAGCTCGAGGAGTCCGACGTAACCTTCGGCGAGCTGACGCGGATCAAGGAGGCGTTCGTGGACGCCATGATCGGCTACTACCACACCCGGATCCCGTACCCGGGGTTCCCTGTGGCGAGGACCGCTCAGCCGGCGTGAACGTGTTTCTCAGCGACGAACAGGATCGTCCGGCCAATGCCGCGTCCTTGCGCGAGTTCGCCGTGAAGGTGCTCGACGCCGAGGGGTTCGCGTCCGACACCGAGCTGGCGGTGATGTTGGTCGGCCTGGAGCAGATGACCGAGTACAACGAGCGCTTCATGGAGCGCAAAGGCCCGACCGACGTCCTGGCCTTCCCGCTCGAGGACCTCCAGCCGGGGACGGCGCCCCGCCGGCTCCCCGGTGAGCCGCCCGTGACCCTCGGCGACGTGTTCCTGTGCCCGGCGGAGATCGAGGTGCGGGCGGCTCGCGAGGGCTTCGCCTATGACGACTTCCTGCACCTCCTGCTCGTGCACGGCATCCTGCACCTCCTCGGCTACGACCATGACGACGACGAGCGGGCAGACGCCATGGAGCAGCGCGAGGATGAGCTGCTGGCGTTGATCGGGAGGTCGGTCAAGTGACCTTCGGGGCGCTGGGCCTGGCGGTCGCCTTCACCGTGCTGGCGGCGTTGCTCCGCTTGGGAGGGGCGTCGCTGCTGCGGACCCATCGGGCGGACGCCCTGCGAGACGCCGCCGAGCACCGCCGCGGGGCGGCCACGGTGGCGGAGCTGCTCGAGGAGCCGGTGACGCTCCAGCCGTCGTTGGGCATGATCCATGCCGCCCTGCTGGTGGCGGCGGCGATCCCGGCGGCGTGGGCGGTGTCGGTGATCATGTCGGGATGGACGCTGGGGGTGTCGCTGGTGGCGCTCGGCATGACCCTCGTCCTGGTGGGCGACACCCTGCCTCGTTCCTTCGGCAGGGCCACTCCGGGTGGTCCCGCCTATCGGCTGTCGCCGCTCCTGGTCGTCGCCGTAAATCTGGGGAGGCGCGCCGCCGACTTCATCTCCGACGAGGACGACGGCGAGCCAGCCGACGGGACCGCCGTCCCAGAGGACGACAGCGCCGAGATGGAATTGATCTCCTCGGTGCTGGAGTTCACCGATGCGATCGTGCGCGAGGTCATGGTGCCCCGAACCGACATGATCACGATCTCGGCGGCCGACAACACGGATCGGGCGCTGGACGTGGCGCTGGCATGCGGGCGGTCGCGGATCCCAGTCACCGGGGACGATCTGGACGACATCGTCGGGGTCCTCTACGCGCGCGACCTGCTCGGCCTGTTCGACTCCGGCGAAGGGCCCCGGCCGGTGACCAAGCTCATGCGCCCGGCCCACTTCGTGCCCGAGACCAAGCGCGTCTCCGAACTGCTCCGGGAGCTCCAGGCATCGAAGGTGCATCTGGCGGTCGTGGTGGACGAGTTCGGCGGCACCGCCGGTCTCGTGTCGATCGAAGACCTGCTGGAGGAGATCGTCGGCGAGATCATCGACGAGTACGACGTCGAGGCGCCGATGGTCGAGCAGCTCGGGGAGCGGGAGTATCTCGTCGACGCCCGCATGGCGGTCGGCGACCTCGCCGACCTGCTTGGCCGGGCGATCCCCGACGACGACTGGGACACGGTCGGCGGCCTCGTGCTCGGCCTGGCCGGGCGGGTGCCCGAGCAGGGTGAGTCCTTTGAATTCGATGAGCTGGTGCTCACCGCCGACCGGGTGCAGGGCCGGCGGATCTCCCGGGTGCGGGTTTCGGTCAAGTGAGATCGGGATTCGTCCCGGTGGTGGGCCGGCCCAACGTCGGCAAGAGCACCCTGGTCAACGGTCTGGTCGGGACGAAGGTGGCGATCACCTCCTCGCGGCCGCAGACCACGAGAACCGGGATTCGGGGCGTGTACAACGACGACGACCTCCAGGTGGTGTTTGTCGACACGCCGGGCATGCATCGCCCCCGCACCGCGCTCGGCGCCCGGCTCAATGCCGTCGTGACCCACGCCCTGGCAGACGCCGATGCCGCGGTGTTCGTGCTCGACGCCACCGGGAAGATCGGCCCCGGCGATCGTCTGATCGCCGAGCGCCTCCGGGCGGCGGCGGCACCGGTCGTGTGCGTGGTCAACAAGGTGGACATCGCCCCGCCCGGCGACGTCACCGAGCGCTTGGCCCTCGCCGGCGCCTGGGACTTCGCCGCTTATGTCCCGGTGAGCGCCCGCGCGGGCACCAACCTCGAGCCGATCATCGCCGAGCTGGCGACGATGCTTCCCGACGGCCCGCGGTTCTTCCCACCCGACATGTCCACCGACCAAGCCGAGGAGTTCCTGATCGGCGAGATCATCCGGGAGAAGTTCCTCGCCCGGCTGCGCGACGAGCTGCCCCACTCGCTCGCCGTGGTCGTCGACGAGATCCTGACCCAGGAGAACGGGGTGACCCGCGTGACCGCCCGGCTCGTGGTGGAGCGCGACAGCCAGTTGGGGATCGTCGTCGGCAAGGGCGGGTCGGCGATCAAGGAGGCCGGTTCGGAGGCGAGGGCCGAACTGGAGCGGCGGTTGGCGACCCGGGTCCACCTGGACCTGCGGGCAAAAGTCGTCAAGGACTGGCAGGAGCACCCGGAGGCGATCGAACGGCTGGGGCTGTGAGCTTCGGCGCAGCCTCGCGCGTCACCCCGGCCGGCCGGGACACCTGGGAGGGCGAGATCGCGCCCGGGTGGGACATCGCCGGCAACGCCAATGGCGGCTATCTGGCATCGATGGCCGCCAGGGCGGGGGCGCTGGCCGCGGCCCGGCCGGACCCGGTGTCGATCACCTCGCATTTCCTCGCCCCGGGACGCCCCGGGCCGGTGTCGATCACGACGCGCGTCCTCAAGCAGGGGCGGAGGTTCACCACCGTCGGGGCGACCATGTCCTCGGGTGAAACCCCGGTGCTGACCATGCTCGGGAGCTTCGGCGAACTGGTGGGAGACGCCGCCATTGAGCGGGTCGATGCGGGACCACCCGATCTGCCCGTGCCCGACGAATGCGTGCCGATCGAGCCCACCGAGACGATCCCACCCCCCTTCATGGGCCGGGTGGAGGTGCGCCTTCACCCCGACCTGGCCGACTTCGAACGGATTCCCGGGGCTCCCCGGGTGGCCGGGTGGTTTCGGCTTCGGGACGGGGAGCCGGTCGACACGCTCGGCCTGCTGGTCGCCGTCGATGCCTTCCCTCCGACCGTCTTTTTCGCCAACCTCCCCATCGCCTGGGTGCCCACCTTGGAGTTGACGACCCACGTGCGCGCCCGGCCGGCACCCGGGTGGCTCGCCTGCTCGTTCGCCACCCGGTTCATCACCGGGGGGTTCCTCGAGGAGGACGGCGAGGTGTGGGACGCCACCGGCCGGCTGGTTGCCCAGTCGCGGCAGCTGGCGCTGTTGCCGCGGGCGTAGGGGAGCCCCTCACTCTCGGAGGCTGAGCGTCTCTCAGTCGCGCATCGGCAGCCGGATCTTGCCCTCGTGAAGGAGGGTGTGATGGCGTGCGCAGAGCAGCACCATATTGGTCAGGCTGGTTTCCCCACCGTCGGCCCAATGGACGACGTGGTGGGCGTCGCAGTACCGAGCGCGGGACAGGCAGGCGTCGATCACGCACCCCCTGTCGCGCAGATTGAGGGCTTCCCGGATCTTCCCGGTGACCACTCGCCTGGTCCTCCCGACGTCGAGCGGCATGCCGGCTTGGTTGGTGATGACTCGGGTGACGTCGGCGTCGCAGGCGATGCGCCGGGCCGTCTCCGGAGAGATCACCCCGGTGTCCTCCAACTCACACGGTGCCTTGGCTCGGCCTTCGAGGGCGTCGAGGGAGGCGGTGACGACGATCTGCGGGCGCCGGCCACCGGAGATCGGCGTGTCGGCTGACGCCAGGTGGTCACGGCAGATGCCGACAATTGCGTCGGCGCGGCGCTGTCTCGGACTCCGATGATCGTCGGGGTCGAGTTGCTCGGGATCGGTGACCGAGGCGAGGGCGTTGAGCAGCATCTGCCCGCCCTCAGGATCGAGTTGCCCGTCGATCCGCACCATGCCAGCCAAGGTGGGTGAGACGCAGAGATAGCGGCGGTCTCGCTGGTGTTGGGCATTGGCTTCGGCGGCTGCCACGTCGGCCTGCTGCTCCCAATACCCGACCGCGCGGGAGGCATCGGCCATCGACAGGGCACCGACCGAATCGACCAGGACCCGCTCGTGTCGGGAGAAGAGGCCGGGGTTGGCCTCACGGGCCGAGGCCAAGAGGCGGACTCGGGGCAGGTCGATCTCACCGGCCTCGAAGGCTGCCCGGACGTGCGGCATGTGCTCGCCGGCGGTGGCGATCCGGATCATCCCCCGAGCCGCCCCCACGGAGACTCTCAGCCGGTGGACCAGCAGGGACAGCGGCGACAGGTAGCCGAGGTCCTCGTGAGCATTGCGGCGGATGAGCTCGGCCACCCGGCGGGCACAGTCCGCCTCCAGGCGAGCAATGTCGCGGCGGCGCGCCACCAACCCCTCGACCAGATCGGTCGTCGACATGGGGAACCTGTGGCCGGGCTCCGGACCTGCGGCCACCGGCCCTCCATCAGCGTGGTCATTCACGCAAGGTACGAGCCGGGTGCGACAGGATTGTCCGATCCAGGCGCACCAGTGACACTCGGGAATTCGGTCAAGAACATGCGCGGTGGCAGGTCCGTCAGGACAGCTCGTAGTCGGTGCGGGCCTCGATCCACTGGTTGACGGGGTATGTCGTCGATTGGCCGGTCACCAGGTTGTCCACCGTCACCGAGGCGAGATACCAGTCGCCGCCCAGGCCGATCTCGAGGGACCGGCGGATTATGACCGACGCCACTTCACCGGGGACGCCTCCGCCGGCGGTGAGAGGCTTGAGGTAGACGATGTCGGTCACGCCGTTCTCCAGGTCGCCCAGGTAGGACCGCCGGGCCAGCACCGTGCCCACGCTGTCGCGTAGTTCGATGACGATTTGATCGTTGGTGCCGGCGGCGGTTTCGGTGCCGGTCTGCAGCGTCACCCGATAGGTGTAGGCCAGGGCGTCGAGGAAGACTGGTGCCCATCTCATGAAGACGCCTGCCAGCTCGC
>JAZDHM010000200.1:0-4400 GCA_043805935.1 Actinomycetota bacterium | reverse complement strand
CTCGAGCCACTCGAGCAGGCCGTCGTGGATCTCCTCGAGGCGACCCGACCCGTGGCGGAGCAGGACCGACGCCATCATCGTGACGTCCGCCCCGGCGAGGAGCAGCTTCACCACGTCGAGATGGTCGTGCACCCCGGTCGTGGCTGCCAGCGACGCCTCAACTCGACCGTGGAGGATGGCGATCCAGCGCAGCGGGAGACGAAGCTCCATCGACGAAGAGAGCACCACGTTGGGGACCACCTCGAGGCGCTCCAGATCGATGTCGGGCTGGTAGAAGCGATTGAAGAGCACCAGGCCCTCGGCGCCGGCCTTGACCAGCCGCCCCGCCATGTTCGCCATCGAAGAGAAGAACGGCCCCACCTTGACCGCCAGCGGGATGCTGACCGTGGAGCGCACCGAGCTGACTATGTCGAGGTACCGGCGTTCCACCATCTCTGACGTCTCATCCATGTCGGCGGCGAGGAAGTACACGTTCAGTTCGAGGGCGCTGGCGCCGGCCTCCTCCATGCGGCGGGCATAGGCCGTCCATCCACCGGCAGACGATCCGTTGAGCGACGCGATCACCGGGATCTTCAGTTCCCGCCGGGCGCGCTGGATCAGGTCGAGGTAGTGGTCGGGACCGGTGTTGTAGGCGGCCATCTCGGGGAGGAAGGAGAGGGCCTCGGCAAACGAATCGGTCCCGCCCAGCAGGGCGGCGTGCAGGTTGAGCGACACGCGTTCGATCTGCTCCTCGAACAACGACGGCAGCACGACGGCCGCCGCGCCTGAATCCTCGAGACGGCGAAGACGGCCGAGGTCGCGCCCCAGCGGCGACGCCGACACGACGAGTGGATTGCGCAGCGTCATCCCGAGATACGTGGTCTCCAGGTTCGGGGTCATGAGGGCACCTCCTCGCCGGGCAAGCCACGCGCCAGGCCGGCGAGCTGCTCGTAGTAGCGCCGCCGCTCGTCGATGTCCTCCTGGGCGGCGTGCATCAGCTCGTCGGCATTCTCCGGGTTGGCCCCGGTGAGCACGGCGGACCGGGCCTCCTCGGCGGCGAATTCGGCGAACGGCAACGCCGGCGGCCGCGAGTCGAGCTTGAACGGGTGATCCTCGGCCGAAGCCATCCGCGGATCGAAGCGATACAGCTGCCAGTAGCCGGTGGCGGCGGCGTCTTTCTGGTGGGTGATCTGCTCGGAGAGGTCGAATCCGTGGGCTATGCAGGGGCTGTAGGCGATGATCAACGACGGGCCGGGATACGACTCGGCCTCGGCGAACGCCTTGACGGTCTGGGTCATGTTCGCCCCCATGGCGATCTGGGCGACGTAGACGTTGCCGTACGCCATGGCGATCATCCCGAGGTCCTTCTTGCCGGTCGCCTTGCCGCCGGCGGCGAACTTGGCCACCGCGGCACGGGGCGTCGCCTTGGAGGCCTGGCCACCCGTGTTGGAGTACACCTCGGTGTCGAGGACCAGGATGTTGACGTCGCGCCCGGCCGCAAGCACGTGGTCGAGACCGCCAAAACCGATGTCGTACGCCCATCCGTCCCCGCCGACGATCCACACGCTCTTGCGGATCAGGGCGTCGAGCATCGGCAGGGCGGCCCGTGCCGCCGGCGAGTCAATCGCCTCGAGCCGCTCCCGAGCGGCGGCCACCCGGGTGCGCTGGTCGAACACCCCGACCTCCGACGTCTGGTCGGCTCCGATCAACCCGCTGACGAGCTCGTCGCCGAGCACCCCGCCCAGGCTGCGCAACGCGACAGCGGCCGCTTCGCGACGGGCGTCGACGCCGAGGCGCATCCCCAGGCCGAACTCGGCGTTGTCCTCGAACAGTGAGTTGGACCAGGTCGGGCCCCGGCCCTGGCCGTCGACCGCCCACGGCGTGGTGGGGAGGTTCCCGCCGTAGATCGATGAGCACCCGGTGGCGTTGGCCACCATCATCCGGTCGCCGAACAACTGGCTGAGGAGCTTGAGGTACGGCGTCTCGCCGCAGCCCGAGCAGGCAAGTGAAAACTCGAAGAGCGGGCGGAGCGACTGGGAGCCCTTGAGCGAGGAGAGGTCCACCTCGCGCCGGTCGATCTCGGGCAGGCCGAGGAAGTACTCGAAGCGCTGCCGCTCGGCCGCGAGATGCTCCTCCTTGGCCTGCATGTTGATCGACTTGTGCTTGACCTCTTCCTTGCTCCGCGCCGGGCATACGTCGACGCACACCGAACAGCCGGTGCAGTCGTCGGGGGCAACCTGGACGATCAGCCGCTTGCCCGGGAAGTCCTTGCCCTTGGTGTCGGCGGTGAGCACCCAGTCCGGCGCACCCTGCACGATCGATTCGTCGACGTACTTGATGCGGATGGCGGCGTGCGGGCACACCAGGGCGCACCGGCCGCAGTCGATGCAGATCGCGGGGTCCCAGATGGGGATCTCGAGGGCGATCGAGCGCTTCTCCCACTGCGAGGTCGCCGTGGGGAACGTGCCGTCGATGGGGAGGGCGCTCACCGGGAGCAGATCACCGCGGCCGGCGATGATCTCGGCGGTGACCGACTGCACGAATCCGGGAGCGGCGGCCGGCACGGCGAGCCGCATGCGGGCGGAACCGGACACCGCCGCCGGCACCTTCACCTCGGAGAGGGCCGCCAGGGCAGAGTCGACCGCCCGGAAGTTGCGCTCGAGGACCGCCTCACCGCGATTGCCGTAGGTCTTGCTGATCGAGGACTTGATCTTCTCGATCGCCTCGTCGACGGGCAGCACCCCGCTCAACGAGAAGAAGCAGGTCTGCAGGACGGTGTTGACCCGCCGGCCCAGCCCGGCGTCGATGGCCACCTGGGTGGCATCGATCACGAAGAGCCGGAGGTGCTTGTCGATGATCTCCTTCTGCACCTCGACGGGAATGTGCTCCCACACCTCATTCGGCGGATAAGGGCTGTTGAGCAGCAGGGTCGCCCCGTCGGCGGCACGGTCGAGCACCTCCATCTTCTCGAGGAGGTCGAACTGATGCACCCCGACGAACGAGGCGTTGTCGACCAGGTAGGTGCTGCGGATCGGCTGGGGTGAGAACCGAAGGTGGGACACGGTGCTCCCGCCGGACTTCTTCGAGTCGTAGACGAAGAAACCCTGGGCGTGCAGGGGGGTGCTCTCCCCGACGATCTTGACGGTGTTCTTGTTGGCGCCGACGGTGCCGTCGCTGCCCAGGCCGTAGAAGAGCGAGCCGGTGACGCCCGGCGAGGAGGGGCGGAACGACTCGTCGACGGGGAGCGAGAGGTGGGTGACGTCGTCGACGATGCCGACTGTGAACCGGGGGCGCGGCGATGGCCGCGTCGCCTCGACGAACACCGCCTTGGCCATGGCCGGGGTGAACTCCTTGGAGGAGAGCCCGTAACGGCCTCCGATCACGCGCGGCATCGCTCGTCCCGCCGCGGCGGCATCGGCGAGGGCAACCATCACGTCCTGGAACAGTGGCTCGCCGGTGGCACCCGGCTCCTTGGTGCGGTCGAGGACGGCAACGGTCCGGGCCGTGGCGGGCACGGCGGCCACGAATGCCGCCGAGTCGAACGGCCGATACAGCCGGACGGTGATCATGCCGACCCGCTCCCCGGCGGCGACCATGGCATCCACCGTCTCGGCGGCGGCGCCCGCCCCCGAGCCCATGAGCACGATCACGCGCTCCGCCTCGGGATGACCGGCGTAGTCGAACAACCGGTAGCGCCTCCCGACCAGTGACTCGAGGCGCTCCATGGCGGCGAGCACGTGCCCGGAGACGGCGTCGTAGTACGTGTTGGCGGCCTCGCGCGCTTGGAAGAAGACGTCGGGGTTCTGGGCAGTGCCCCGCAGCACCGGGTGCTCCGGGTCCATAGCGCGCAGGCGGTGCGCGGCGATCGCCTCCGGGTCGATCATGGCCAGCAGGTCCTCATCCGTCAGCCGCTCGATCTTGGAGACCTCGTGGGAGGTCCTGAACCCATCGAAGAAGTGGAGGAAGGGGACACGCGCCCGCAGGGTGGCGGCGTGGGCGACGGCTGCGAGATCCTGCGCCTCCTGCGGTGATCCGGAGGCGAGCATGGCGAATCCGGTGGTACGGGCCGCCATCACGTCGCTCTGATCGCCGAAGATCGACAGGGCGTGGGTGGCGATCGTGCGCGCCGCGACGTGGATGACGGTCGCGGTGAGCTCGCCGGCGATCTTGAACATGTTGGGCAGCATGAGGAGCAAGCCCTGGGAAGCCGTGAAGGTGGTAGTGAGTGCGCCGGCCTGGAGCGCGCCGTGGACCGTCCCCGCCGCGCCGGCCTCGCTCTGCATCTCGATCACTTCTGGGACGATTCCCCACAGGTTGGGCCGCTTGACGCTCGACCAGGCATCGGCGAGCTCACCCATCGGTGACGCCGGGGTGATCGGATAGATGGAAATGACCTCACTCAGCCGGTGCGCCACGTAGGC
>JAZDHM010000199.1:0-9163 GCA_043805935.1 Actinomycetota bacterium | reverse complement strand
GTGGCGCCGAGTGAGTCGGAGTGGTCGACGTAGCCCCGCCGCACCACGGTGACCGTTTCGAAGCCCCGGTGGGGATGCTGGGGGAAGCCGGGGACGAGCTCCCCGTGGTACATGCTCCACCCGTCGATGTAGGAGAAGTCGGAGCCGATCCGCCGGCCGTGGAGGGGCACCGACGGGCCGAGGGCGTCGTCGCCGGCCGGGTAGTCGTCGAGGTGGTGGACGGTGAAGATGAACGGGTCGAGGCCCATCCACGGCATGCCCAAGTCGACGAGCTCCAGAACCGACATCGCGCCCTCCTGTGACCCGGCGATGGTAGGAAGGGGTGGGAGGCAACAGGAGATCGGCGGTCTCCGGCGGGGAGGGTCGATCGCGAGGGTCGACCTGCAAGCCCGGCGTTGGGGACTGCCGCCCGGTAGCCTCTCGGTCCCATGACCTGCCCGTCCTGCGGACACGCCAACCCGGTCGGGGCCAAGTTCTGCGCGGAGTGCGGCAACCCGCTCGCCCTGACGTGCCCCGTCTGCTCGGCGGTCAATCCCCCGGGCAACAGGTTCTGCGGTGAGTGCGGGACCACCTTGTCCTCCCCAGCAGGGTCGGGCCCCATCCGCGCCGAGCGCCGTGTCGTGTCGGTCCTATTCGCCGATCTCGTCGGATTCACCCCGTTCTCGGAGTCGCGGGACCCCGAAGAGGTCAGGGACATGCTCACGCGCTACTTCGAGCGGAGCCGGGAGATCGTCGAGCGTTTCGCCGGAACGGTCGACAAGTTCATCGGAGACGCGGTGATGGCCTGGTGGGGGGCGGTCGAGGCTCGCGAGGACGACGCGGAACGGGCGGTTCGTGCCGCCCTCGAGCTGGTCGACATGGTCGCCGACCTCGGCGAGGAGATCGGCGTGCCCGGACTGGCGCTGCGTGCCGGCGTGCTCACCGGCGAGACCTCGGTCGGCCCCGGTGGCAACGAACAGGGCCTCGTGGTGGGCGACCTGGTGAACACCGCCAGCCGGCTGCAGTCGATCGCCGAGCCCGGCACCGTCGTCGTGGGCGAGTCGACTCGCACCGTCGCCGGCGACGCCGTCGAATTCCAGCCCCTGGGCGAACGGAAGGTGAAGGGCAAGGATGCCCCGGTGACCGCCTACCGGGCGGTGCGGGTGATGTCCGAGCGGGGTGGCCGCGGCCGTTCCGATGCGCTGGAGCCGCCGTTCGTCGGGCGCCAGGAGGAGCTACGCCTCCTCAAGGACCAGCTGCACGCCACCGGGCGGGAGTCCCGGGCAAGGCTGGTGTCGATCATCGGCGAGGCCGGCATCGGGAAGAGCAGGCTCGCCTGGGAGCTGCAGAAGTACATCGACGGCATCGTCGAACCGGTCTACTGGCACGTCGGCCGTTCGCCAGCGTACGGGGACGGGATCGCCTTCTGGGCACTCGGGGAGATGATCCGCAGCCGGGCCGGCATCGGCGCCGAGACCGACGACCGAGCCAAGGCCCGCCTCAAACTGCGCACCGCCGTCGCCGAATACGTGCCGTTCGAGGAGGAGCGGCGATGGGTGGAGCCACGCCTCGCCGCCCTCCTCGGCCTCGACCAGATGCCGCCGGGCGATCGCGACGAGTTGTTCGGCGCCATCCGCACCTTCTTCCACCGGGTGGCCGACCTGGGCACGGTCGTCCTGGTGTTCGAGGACCTCCACCGCGCCGACGACGACCTGCTCGAGTTCATCACCGACCTGGTCGAGCGGTCGGCCAAGCATCCGATCCTGGTGGTGACCCTGGCCCGTCCCGATCTGCTCGAGCGTCACCCCGGCTGGGGTTCGGGACGACGCAATCACCTCGCCACCCACCTCGCCCCCCTCCCCGACGCCGACATGCGGGAGCTGGTCACCGGGATGGCGCCCGGTATCCCCGACGACGCCACCGAAGCCGTCGTGGCGCGGGCCGCCGGCATCCCCCTGTACGCCGTGGAGTTCGTGCGGATGCTCATCGGGAGCGGCGACCTGCAGCGGGACGGTGATCGCTTCGTGTTCACCGGAGACCTCGCCAGCCTGGCCGTGCCCGACACGCTGGCGGCGGTGATCGGAGCCCGGCTCGACCGGCTCGAGCCCGACGACCGGTCCCTGGTGCAGGACGCCGCGGTGCTGGGGTTGTCCTTCAACCTCCAGGGACTGGCGGCGGTGCGGGGTACCGAGCCGACCGCCGTGCGCCGCCGGCTCGACGACCTGGTCCGCGAGGAGCTGTTCGAGCTCGACGAGGATCCCCGGTCCCCCGAGCGGGGCCAGTACCGCTTCATGCAGGGCCTGATCCGCGAGGTGGCGTACGGGCGCCTCTCCCGGACAGATCGACACGAGCGGCATCGGCGGGTCGCCGAGTACTTCGCCGGCTTCGGCGATCCCGAGCTGGCCGGGGTCGTCGCCAGCCACTTCCTCTCCGCCCACGAAACCGCTCCGCCCGGCACCGAAGATCTATTGGAACGCGGCCGGGCGGCGCTCGTCGGCGCCGCCGAACGGGCCTCTTCGCTCCAGGCGCACGCCCAGGCGCTGGTCCTCTACCGCCAGGCGCTCTCCCTCACCGAGACCCCGGCCCAACGCGCCCAGATCCTGCTGAAGGCGACCGACACCGCCGGATGGGCGGGCCAGATCGACGCCGCGGTCGACACGGCGCACCAGGCGATCGAGACGATGGAGGAGATCGGCGACGGCGATGGGCTGCTCCGCGCCCGCACCGCTCTGGGATGGGTGTTCAACTCCTACTACCGCTCCGATGAGGCGGTTGCCGTGCTCCGGCCGGCGTACGAGGGCGTGGACTCGTTCGACACCGACGCCCAGGTGGGCCTGGGACTGGAGATGGCGCGAGCCCTGATGCTGAGCAGCCAGTACCGGGAGGCGATCGACGTCGCCGAGCGGGTGCTGCCGAGCGCCGAACGCATCGCCGAGCCGTCGCGGATCATCGACGGGATCATCTCCAAGGCGACGGCGATCGCTTCGGTGGGGCGGGTGCTGGAAGCAGAGGCGACGCTCGGAGGGGCCGTGGCGCTCGCCGACCAGCACGGGCTGCAGGCCCAGGCGCTGCGCGCCCTCAACAACCTGTCGACCACGCAGGCATGGATCGATCCGCTCGCTTCGTTCCACACGGCGCAGGAGTTGTTCGATCGAAGCGTCCGGTTCGGCGGCTCTGCCTGGGTGGAGCGGGCGCGCAGCGACATGTCACAGAGCTTCCCCACCATGGGCTTGTTCGACGACGCCCTGGAAGCCGCCGCGATCGACGAAACGCTCACCTTGTTCGACCAGCAGGTGCGCCGGTGCTCCCGCCTCATCGTCTCCTCGTGCCGCGGTGAGGATCCGGGGGCCCCGGCGGCGCTGCGCGCCGAGGCGGCATCGTGGGGGACGATCACCGACCTGCAGGTTCAACAAGCGCGGGACGTACTGGTGGGTTGGTCGTATGCCGTCGAGGGGGCCTGGGACGAGGCGTTCGACGTGAACATCGGCGTGCTGCTGCCGGGGGCGCTGGCCAGGGCACTCAACGCCGCGGTGCGCGCCCGAAGCACCGAGCGGGTTCGTCGCGCCCTCGACGCCGTCGAGAGAGAGTTTCCCCGTGGCCGCTATGGGGAGGCTCTCCGGCGCCTCGGCGACGCATCGATCACGATCCTGGAAGGCGACCGGACCACAGGCGCCGAGGCATTCGCCGCCGCCGTGGACCTGCTCGAAAAGGTTGCCCTGGCGATGGACGTCGCCGACTGGCGGTCGGTGTTCGGATCCATCGCCGGTCTCGACCATCCCGGCGCTCTCGCCGCCGCCGGCGCCGCCCAGGCGTGGCTGCGTGCGGTGGGTGCCAAGGGTCTCGAACGCATCTGGGCCGATGGCCTGCCGGGCGATCCGATGAGCCAGCGGCTGGTCGGCTGACCCCATTGGTGCCTTCCGCCCCTGGCGGAGGGGTCGCGCGCCCGGTACGAAATTCCGAGACCACACGAAGGAGCATCCATGGCAGGCGACGAGCGGTGGGAAGAGTTCAAGGTCAAGGGCGAAGAGGCGCTCGCCAAGGTCAAGGAGCTGGTGCGCGAGGGCAACGTCCGACGCGTGATCATCGCCAACGAGGAGGGCAAGACCCTGGTGGAGATCCCGCTCACCGTGGGCGTGGTCGGCGCGCTGCTGCTCCCCATGGCGGCGGCCGTCGGGGCGATCGCCGCGGTGGTGACGGACTGCACCATCCGCGTCGAGCGGACCGACCAGCCCGGCTAGACCTGGACGGCCCGCGGCCTCTCCGATCCCGTCGGCCTCTTGGACGCGCCCAACGGCGAACAGCGGCGCTCGCTCCTCCGTTCGTCGTCGTTGATCTCTCCATGTTCTTGAGCTGACGCGGTAGGGTCGAATGCCGTGCGTGTCATCAAGGTCGTCTCCCGTCGCGACCGGCGCAGGTTCGTCGGGCTCCCCTACGAACTGCATCGGGCATCCCCGGAGTGGGTACCGCCCCTGCGGCGGGACGTCGCCCGCCTGCTCGACCCCCGTCATCCCTTCTACACCCACTCCGAAGCCGCATTCTTCATCGCCGAACGCGATGGGAGGGTCGTGGGCCGAATCGGCGTCCACGAGGACACGATCTTCAATCGGGTGCGGGCCGGCGCTGGGCGTTCTTCCACCTCTTCGAGGCGGTCGATGACGACACGACCCAGTCGTTGGTCGTCGCCGCCACGGCGTGGGCACGGCAACGCGGCCTCGACCGGCTGGTGGGACCGCTCGGGTTCCTCCCCGGTGAGGGCATGGGGATGCTCGTCGAGGGGTTCGAGCACCGCGCGCCCATGCCGATCCCGTGGCACCCGCCCCACTACCCGCAGATGTTGGCCGCGGCGGGATTCACCAAGGAGACCGACTTCCTCTCCGGACGCGTCGAGTCGCCGTTCGCCGTTCCCGAGGCGCTATTCCAGGCTGCCGATGCGGCGGTGGCCGAATGCGGCTTGTCGATCAAGACGTTCGGCTCGCGCCGCGAACTGCGGCGCTGGGTGCATCACATCGGAGAGATCTACAACCAGGCGTTCGTCGACAACTGGGAGTATCGGCCGATCAATGCCGACGAGATGCGGGAAGTCGCCAACGGGTTTCTTCCCATCGCCGACCCCCGGCTCATCGTCCTGCTCATGCACGGTGAGGACATCGTCGGGTTCCTCTTCATCCTCCCCGACGCCGGCGAAGTCCTGCGGAAGGCCCGGGGACGACTTCTCCCATTCGGGTGGCTCCACGTCCTGCGCAGCGCCCGACGCACCACGGTCGTCGACTTCCTCGGCCTCGGAGTGGTGCCCGCCTTCCACGGCAACGGGGCGAATATGGCAATCTACGGGTACGTCGCCTCCAAGGCGGGAGACTTCCCCAGGTACCGCTCGGCCGAGCTGATCCAGGTCGAAGACGGCAACACCCGGATGCAGCGCAACATGGCCGCGCTCGGGGTCACCTGGAACAAACGCCACCGGGTGTTCGGGCTCGGTCTGTGACTCTGCCGAGGCTACCGTCTCGGTCCGTGCGCATCTCGTTCAAGACCACCCCGCAGCACACCACCTGGGAGGCGATGCGCGACCTGTGGCGCGAGGCCGACGCCGTCGAGGTATTCGACGCCGGGTGGACCTTCGACCACTTCTACCCACTCCGGGACGACCCGCGTGGGCCCTGTCTGGAGGGATGGACGGTCACGACGGCGCTCGGCATGGCGACCAGCCGGCTGCGGTTCGGGGTGATGGTGGTCGGCAACACCTACCGCCACCCGGCGGTGCTGGCCAACATGGCGGCCGCCCTCGACCAGGTCTCCGGGGGACGGTTGGAGCTGGGTCTGGGCGCCGGCTGGCACCAAGAGGAGCACGACGCCTACGGGATGGTCCTCCCCCCTCTGCGGGAGCGCTTCGATCGTTTCGACGAGGCGCTCGAGGTGCTCGACCTGCTGCTCACCCAGGAGGTATCGGACTTCGAAGGGCGCTACTACCAACTCCGGAACGCCAGGTGCGAACCGAAGGGCTTGCAGATCCCGCGGCCGCCGCTGGTGATCGGCGGCAAGGGGGAGCGGCGCACACTGCGGTCGGCGGCGAGGTGGGCGGACCAGTGGAACTACCCGGGGGGCGACCCCGCGGAATTCCGGCGTCTGGTCGGCGTCCTGCACGAACACTGCGCCCGCCTGGGACGTGATCCGGCGACGATCGAGACGTCCACTCAGATCCGCTACACGTCGCCAGGCGAGGCAGCCGACCTCGCCGCAGCGTACGGGAGTGCCGGGGCGGGGCACGTCGTCGTCAATCTGCCCCCGCCGTACGACCCGGCGATGCTCGCCCCGCTCGCCGCAGCTCTGGCACCCCTCAAGCGGTAGGCCGTCCGATCAGTCGAGGTCGCGGCGCCCGAATCCGGTGACTCCCAAGGTCGCCAGCCCCGTGGCGATCGCGAGCAGCCACAGCAACGGAATGACCGTGAGGGAAGCACCGGGGAGTTTGGGGACGTGGGTGAACGGCGACGCGTCGACGACCCAGTGGCTCAACTGGAGGACCACACCGAGGATTCCCACGACCGCCGCGGCCGCGTAGACCGCCCAACTCAGCGCGCTCAGCCGAGGGAGCAGACCGAACAGCGCGGCGCCGAGCGCCGCCATGACCCACACCGCCGGGAGATGCACCAGCGCCGCGGCGAGCACCCAGGGAACCTGCCCGGCGACGTCGCCGGCGATCGCTCCATAGGTGAGCCCGGTGACCAGCCCGGCCACAACCAACGCCAGTGCCGGCCCACCGAACGCGAACACGAGATGGCTCGCCATCCATCGTGACCGGTTCACCGCGGCGGCCAGGACCGATTCCGCCCGCAGGTTCTCCTCCTCGACGCGCAACCGCAGGGTTGCCTGGATGCCATAGGCGGCCGCGATCAGGGCCATCACGCCCATCACGCCGCCAAGGTAGGCGTCGATGATCTTGGCGCTCCCGCCAAGCCGCTCGAAGATCTCTCGCAGGTCAGGGCTGTCCACGAGCAGGTCGCCCACCCCTTCCGCGACGCTGCCGTAGATGGCGCCGAGCACGCCGAGCGCCACCGACCACCCGATGAGCAGACCGCGATGCAGCCGCCATGCCAGGCCCAAGGGAGTCGCCAGACGCGACGACGCCGCCGCCGGTCCGAGCCGCGGCGGGAGCACCCCTGCCCCGACATCGCGACGCGCCGAGAGCACCACGGCCACCCCCCCGACCGTGCCCGCCATTCCCAGTGCCACCGGGATGATCCACCATCGCTCGCCGGCGAAGGCCCGAATACGCTGCACCCAGCCGATCGGCGACACCAGCGACAACCACGACGGACCGGACGTCCCGCCGGCATCCCCGGCGGCCCTCAGCACGTAGGCGAGGACCACGACGGACAGTCCGGTCGCCCGCGCCCCGCCCGAGGTCTCCGTGAGCTGGGCGGCGAGAGCGCCCACCCCGGCGAACACGATCCCGGCAGCCGCCACCGTCAGCCCGAAGGCGAACGCCCCCGATGGCGAGAGGTCCATGGCGATCAGCCCCAAGGCGATTCCCACGGCGACCACGACGTTGGCCCCGACGATCACCACCAGGCTCGCCGTGAGCGGAGCCTGCCTCCCGACGACGGTCGAACCGATCAGCTCGCGCCGACCCGTCTCCTCCTCGACGCGGGTGTGGCGGATGACGGTGAGCACGCTCACCACGCCCATGACGACGATGGCGATGGACATCCGCCACGCGACCAAAGCGCCGAGGTTGTCGCCGTAGATCGGCCCGAACATCGCCCGGAACGCCGGATTGCCCCCGACGTCGCCGGCGGCCCGCGCCATCGCCTCTGCCGTCGGGTACAGGCTTCGGAACCCGGACGCGGTCGCCATGGGAATCAGGGCGAATGCCGCGATCCAGGCCGGCATGATCGCCCGGTCGCGGCGCAGGATGAAACGCACCAGAGAGCCAGTCCCGGTGAGGGAGGTCATCACCGGTGGGCTCCCCGGCCCTCCCCGTCGACCGACCGGTAGTGCCTCAGGAAGAGCTCCTCGAGCGTCGGCGGCTCGGCCACGAGACTGCGAACGCCGATCGACGTGAGATGGCGCAGCACTCGATCCATGGCGTCGGCATCGACGTCGAAGCGAACGGTGGACCCGTCGACGGACAGTCCGTGGACCCCGGCCAGATCGGAGAGGCCGCCGGGCGGTCCCATCAGTTCGGCGGACACCCCCGTCCGAGTGAGATGGCGCAGGTCGGCGAGGGTGCCGCTCTCGACGATCTTGCCGTCACGCACGATGCTCACCCGCCCGCAAAGGGCCTCCACCTCGGCCAGGATGTGGCTCGCCAGCAACACGGTGCGGCCCCCGTCGGCCTCGTCGGTGATGTAGTCACGGAACGACGCCTCCATGAGCGGATCGAGGCCGGCGGTCGGCTCGTCCAGCAGGAGCAACTCGACGCTGGAGGCGAGAGCGGCGACCAGGGCGACCTTCTGCCGGTTGCCTTTCGAGTAGGCCCGCCCCTTCTTGGTGGGGTCGAGGTCGAACCGATCGAGGAGATCGGCCCGTCGACGCGGATCGAGCCCGCCCCGGAGGCGACCGAGAAGGTCGATCACCTCGCCGCCGGTCAGGCTCGGCCAGAGGGTCACGTCGCCGGGGACGTAGGCCAGGCGCCGGTGCAGTTCGGTGGCGTCAGCCCACGGATCCCCTCCGAGTAGACGGACCTCGCCGGCGTCGGCCCGCAGCAGTCCGAGCAGGATGCGCAGGGTTGTCGTCTTCCCCGCCCCGTTTGGCCCGAGGAATCCGTGGACCTCGCCGGTGGCCACCGTCAGGTCGAGCCCGTCGAGGGCCCTGACCGGACCGAAGGACTTCACCAACGCAGAGATGGCAATGGCATCGGTCATTGCGGTTCACCCTAGGTCCCACCGGGAGCGGATTCGCCAGCCGTTCGGTCCTCGTCGGCGATCCGGCCGCCGATGACCATGCCCGGTCCTCGTTTGGAGATGAACGGCCGGTCCGGCTCGATCCTGATGGCGGTCGCCTTGATGGACAGCCACACGTCGGAACCGGGCTTGAGGTGGAGCGCCCGGGTGGCCTCCTCGGTGATCTCGACGGCGAGCGGAAGCGGAGGGCCGGTGCGGAGCCGGACGTTTTCGCCGAGATGCTCGATGAGGTCGACGGTGGTCCGCCAGGTGTTGCGGGGGCTGCCCTCCGGTTCGACCCGGTGCAC
>JAZDHM010000198.1:0-2732 GCA_043805935.1 Actinomycetota bacterium | reverse complement strand
GGCGGTCACGTGAGTGCCGACCTTGGCGATCGTGCCATCGAAGGTGATCCCGTCGGCGGCGAGTATGTCCACGAAGACGTCGAGGGGAATCTTGAACTTCCAGTGCGAGTAGACCGACCCTTCGTCGGCGATCGGCACCGCCTGGAGATAGGGCACCGCAGACGATCCCACCCACACGTCCTGGATGCTGCGCGTGGCGCTTCCGGCCGCGGCGTGATAGAGCGCCGCGGCCGGCCGGCCCTCGAAGAGGAGGATCTGCCCGGCGGTCGCCTCAACCGCGGCCTGCCAGCGGTCGCCGGCGGTGCGGTCGATCACCCCGATCCCCTCGTACACCTGGCACGACGTCGTGTCGCAGATGTCGAAGCCGTACGTGGCCATCAGGCCCCAGCGAGGGAAGGCGACCAGGTTGGCGAGGTAGGTGCGCGCCGCGATCACCTGTGCCTGGAGGGCCGCCGAGTCCCACGAGAACGGCATCTCGTCGATGCCGAGTAGGTAGGTCTCGGGGGCGACGTGCTCGACCACCACCAGGCCGTCGGGGGCCGAGCGCACCTCGATCGGCCCGGAGTACTCATACAGGTCGAACCCGACGCGGCCGGCAGTGGGCTCGAGGGTGAGCCGTTCGTAGACGAGTCGATCTTCGGGGTCGTTGGAGAGGATGTCGGTTCGGTTGCTCTCCACGACGTCGTCCGGCCCCGTGCCGCTCACGATCCGATCACTCCCGATGCCACCGCGCAACCGATCACGGCCGGCTCCACCTCGCAGGTTGTCATCACCGTCGTCGCCGGAGAGGGTGTCGTCGCCGCGTCCCCCAATGACCCGGTCGTCGCCCGTTCCACCGAAGATCACGTCGTCCCCATCGCCTGCGCAGATGACGTCGTCGCCCCCGCCACCGTCGATCGTGTCGTTGCCACCCTTGCCGACGATCACGTCGGTCCCGGGGGTCCCGGTGAGGTGATCGTCTCCGTCGGTGCCGACCCTTGTGGCCTCGATGCCATGGCAGGTGGGCGTGGCCGCGAGCGCCTGCGCCACCGGGACCATCGAGGTGGACAGGAGGACGAGGGCGATCAATCGTAGGAGTCTCCGCACGGTCGGCGCCGAGGGTACCGGCGGGGAGGGTTTAGAACGTGCGCGCGTGGAGCCACCCCGGGGATTGGACCTGCGACCGATTGACGCACCCTCCTGTCCGCCCCATGTCGCTCAACGTCGGGCCTCGCCGTACCGATGCCATCGGGGTGATCGGCGTCGTCCACATCCACAAGACTGCGGGTACCACGCTCGCCGGGGTCTTCAAGCGGTCGTTCGGTGGGGGCCACTGTGACGTGCTGCCTGCCGAGCCGGGCACCGAGGTGCTGACACCGGCAGGGCTCCGCGAGGTGCGTCGGTGGTATCCGCGACTGCGCAGCATCCTCGGCCACGGCGTCCGGGTCTACACCGGACTCGAGGACGAGGAGCCCGACATCGAGTACGTGACCTTCCTACGCGAGCCGATCGTCCGCACCGCCTCCCACTACCAGTACGACGTGCAGCGGGGTGGGGTGGACTTGCCTTTCGGGGAGTGGATCACCCACGACGCGGTACGGGACCGCCAGACGAGGATCATCGCCGGGCCGGCCGGCACGGCCGAGGACGCCATCGCTCTCATGCCCCGGTTCTCCTTCGTAGGCCGGGCGGATCGATTCGACGAGTCGCTGCTGATGATGCAACGCGCCGTGGCGCTTCCCGACATCCGTTATGCCTCCAAGTGGGTCGCTCCGAGCAACGACATCAAGAAGCGGCTTCTCGGGGATCCCGCCGCGATGGAGAGTCTCACCGCGGTCAATCGCAACGACCTGGCGGTGTGGGAGCACTTCACCAGAGACGTGTATCCCAAACAGGAGGCCGAGTACGGACCCGGACTGGCCGAAGACCTCGCCCGCTTCAAGGACGCGAATGCCCGCATGACCCGATTGCGGATGTACGCCAGCCCCCACTACGCCGCCTACGTGGCCAAGTGGCGCTTTCTCTACCGGCCGTGGGTGCGCCGGGTGACCGGAGATCCGACCGTCGGCTGACCTACTGGGTGGCGGCGCTCAGCGCTCCGCGGAACGTGCCGATGAGCGCGAAGAGCGTTTGGGGCGCCTCGGCGGCGTCGATCGTGGTCACCGTGTTGGTTCGATCACCCACGGTCAGGGTCAGCACGTACGTGAATCGGTCACAGCAGGTGTCGTCGGGCATGTACTCGGCGTCGAGGTCGAAGAATCCGGCTGCGGTGATGGCGGCGCGCAGGGCGGCCAGGTCGGCGTCGGAGATCCGCCCGGTTTGTGCATTCGGGCCGGTGACGGTGCCGTCGGACGCCAGGGTCCAGATCTCGTCGATCCCTTCGAAGCCGCCGCTCACGTGGATGGTCCCCGAGATCGGCTCGGGACCGGTGGTCGTCTCTGAGGATTCGGGGTCTCCGCAGGCGATGACGAGCACGCTCAGGGCGATGAGGGCGATGAGGCGTCGTGTCATGGGAGTGAGACTACGCGGGCCCCTCGGACGGTTCCCTCCGTGGTTCGTGGCCGCTACCTTCGTACCGGGTCGGTAGCTCAACCGGCAGAGCAGCGGGCTTTTAACCCGAAGGTTCTGGGTTCGACCCCCAGCCGACCCACCCGACCAACCCTTTCACGTCAAGGGTTCAGCGGATTGTGTACCGGTCTGGTGGTCGGTGGCTGGTCGCTGAGTACTGGCTCTTCTACCGAATCTCTACCGCT
>JAZDHM010000197.1:0-13211 GCA_043805935.1 Actinomycetota bacterium | reverse complement strand
ATGATGTTCGATCGAATCCGAGGTGGAGCCCGTTCGGACGAGGGATTCACGCTGATCGAGTTGCTGGTCGTCGTCATGATCATCGGAGTGCTGGTCGGCATCGCCATCCCGAGCTACCTGGGGTTCCGCAGCTCGGCCCAGGATCGGTCGGCGCAGAGCGAGATCCGAACCGTTCTCCTCGTAGAAGAGGCGTACATCCTCCAGCACGGGGCGTACACCGAACTCGCTGCCGACCTGCTCCTGTTCGACCCGCATGCCGCCGTGGACGACTTCGACTCCAGCGTCGGCGTCGAACCGTGGCTCAACCAGGAAGACGACACGATCGTCTGCCTCACCCGTGGCTCCCGGTCCGGCGCCGTGTTCTCGGTGTGGCAGAGCGCAACCCTGGGGTCCTACTTTGGGTCGACCGACCTCACGGGCGGAGCCGCCTGCCCCGACGACCCTCCCGCTGAATACAGCCACGACGGCTGGTAGAGCACGGCTGGCCGGCGGAGATCCGCCCCTACCGCATCTCGTCCTCGCCAAGTCCGAAGGCAGGATGGCGCAGGCGACTCAGAGCGAGCTTCTCCAATTGCCGGATGCGCTCGCGGGTGAGATGAAACTCCTGACCGATTTCGCCGAGGGTGTGGGGTATCCCGTCGTGGAACCCGAAGCGGAGCTCGAGAATCCGCCGTTCGCGCGCGGGGAGCTGCTCTAAGACCATCCGGAGCCGCTGCTGCGTTGCCGCGTCCGACACGACCTGAGACGGGTCCGGGGCGTCGGGATCAGTGATGAAGTCACCGAGTTCTGCCCCATCCTCCCCGACGGGGTGCTCGAGGGACACCGTCTCCGAGATCGCCAGCACCTGGACCACGCGGTCGAGGGGGAAACCCGTCGCTTGGGCTATCTCCTCGGGCCTCGGGCTGCGGCCAGTACTCGCCCTGAGACCCTCCCGGGCAGCGTGCACCGCACGAACCGAGTCATGGACGTGAACGGGGAGGCGCATCACCCGACCCTTGTCGGCGATGGCGCGGCTGATCGACTGGCGGATCCACCAGGTGGCATACGTCGAGAACTTGAAGCCCTTACGCCAGTCGAACTTCTCGACGGCCCGCATCAACCCCAGGTTCCCTTCTTGGATCAGGTCGAGAAGGGTGATGCCGGCCGGTTGTCCATAGCGGCGGACGTTGGACACCACCAGCCGGAGATTCGCTTCCACAAACGCCTCGCGGGCCTGACGATGGGATCTGACCGCGCCAGCCAGCTCGATCAGGACGGAGACGTCTGTTGCGTCGAGCGCTTCGATTCGAGAGATCGTGGCGGCGGCGGTCTCGATTTCCTGGGCGAGCGCCACTTCCTGGTCGGCTGTGAGAAGCCCAAACTCCGAGGCCGACACCAGATACTGGGACAGGGCGTCACCGGCGAGAGGTTCTCGGTTCGGTGATGACCCGGCCTTGCGACGCCGCAGGCCGTTGGCGCGGCTGAGTTCGACGACGAGGCCCGGGGCGCCCCCGCGGGGGGCGACGGCGAGCGCAGGGCTCACCCCGGAGTCGCAGAGGACCGGAGTGGACTGGCGACTAGACGTGACGCCAGACGATCCGACCCTTGGTGAGGTCGTAGAGAGACACTTCGAGGTCGACGGTGTCTCCGGCCAGAATGCGGATCTGGCGGCCACGACGCATGCGGCCGGCGGCTCGCGCCACCACCTCGAGCCCCTGGTCGGTCTCCACCACGAACTTGGCGTCCCGCAGGACGGCCTTCACCTTCCCCCGGGTACGGAAGGTCTGATCCTGGGTCGTCGGGTCGGCGGCGCTAATGGGCACTCCTCCGGGAAGTCCGTTGCGCGTGGAGGGACATGAGAGTGCTCCTTCGATGGGCTTCGAGTCGCGAAGTACGCCCCGCTGGGTCGGCACGATGACGGTCGACGATCCGATTCGCCGAGCGCAATGGACGACTGCGGCGCATCTTCGCGCGACGAACTCGAGGAGCGAAGATGGGCAGCGCGCGCGGTCTACGTGCGCTTCACACATGCTAGTCGACCCGGGAGCCCGGACCCGCGTCTCCGGTTCGCGGCATGGAGCGAGACGTCAGACGCCTGTCCGCGCCAGCAAGTCTGAGATGGCGACGACGCCGGCCGAGCCGTCCGCTGCCTTGCGCAGACTCACGAAGCAGATCGGGCACATCGCCCGGCGGCGGTCGTAGCATCGCCGGGTGAAACTCATACCAGGCCCGGCACCGCAGGACTTCCGGGCTTCGATCGCCCGGACGTACGACGGGGTGGCCGCCCTACGAGATGAACGCGGGGAGGAGGAGTGGCGGTGGCCCATCGCCGATCGTTTCCTGTCGATCATGCGCCGCGAGGGGCGAAGGTGCCTGCTGGAGATCGGCGCCGGGGTGGGCTACACGAGCCGCTGGTTCGCCGACCGCGGTTTGGAGGTCGTGGCCACCGACCTTTCCCCCGAGCAGGTCGAGAGATGCCGGGCGAAGGGCCTCGACGCCCGCGTTGCCGACATGTACGACCTCGGATTCCCGCCGGGGTCGTTCGACGCCGCCTGGGCGATGAACTGCATCCACCATGTCCCCAACTCCGGGGTCGCCGCGGTGCTCAGCGGCATCGCCGATGTGGTTACGGAGGGCTCTCCGGTGTACGTGGGCGTGTGGGGTGGGGTGGATGACGAGGGAATAGCCGAAGAGGATTTCTATCTCCCTCCTCGCTTCTTCTCGTTTCGCAGCGACCGCGCCCTCACGGCGCTGATCGAGTCCTCGTTCGTGATCGAGGCGTTCGAGGCGTTTCGCCCCGACGGTGAAGATGACGGGCTCCACATGCAGTCGTTCTTCCTGCGAACCCGGTCATGATCGGGCCAGCGGGTTACGCCCTCCCGACCCACCGGTCCCGGCGGGTCCGATGAGAGCGGTCGCTCCCTGGCGCTCATCCCTCTGGCGCTGACGATGACGGGCTGCTCCGGCGCCGCGGCCGGCCCGGTACGGTACCTGGCGCTGGGTGACTGGTACACCATCGGGGAGGCGGTGGCCGCCCTCGGCTAGAGCCAGCCGCCGACGTGTGCCTCGAAGTCGTCCGGGTCGGAACGCCGGACGGTTGCGGAGCGATGCCAGCGGGACGAGCCCGCCCCACTGCCCCCGTGGGTGATCGCCCTCAAGGGGACCGACTCCCAATCCGAGCGCAGTCGCCGCGAGCGCACCCGCACCAACACGGCCACCCCCGCGGTGGCGACCAAGAGAATGATCCCGGCCACGAGCCTGGTCGTCCCGCGTGAGACGGCGAGCCACCATACCCATGCCCCACCGAGTCCGTACACGACGAGCAGGTACGGCAGCATTGGGGGATTCTATGGTCGCGTTCCCGTAGCATTGGGCAGGAGGACACGCCCAATGATCGACCACGGCACCGCCCAGGACTGGCTCGACCGGTACGTCGCCGCGTGGGTGTCGGGTGACCCCACCGACATCGCACGGTTGTTCTCCGCGGACGCACGGTATCGCTACCACCCTGCCGACGAGCCGATCGTGGGCAGGGACGCCATCGTGGCCTCGTGGCTCGAGGATCCCGACGATGTGGGGACGTTCGAGGCCGAATACCACCCCTATGCGGTTGACGGCGGCCGGGTGGTGGCCACCGGGTGGAGCCGGTACTACGGGGCGCCCGACCACACCGAGCTCAGGGCGGTCTACGACAACTGCTTCGTGATGGAGTTCGATGCCGACAGGCGCTGCTCGGCATTCACCGAGTGGTTCCGGGAGCGACCGCGGTCCTGAGGACCGATCGTGTCCCTGCGGGTCGGGTCATGCGCTGCGCAGCGCCTCGGTGGGGGACATGGAGGCGGCCCGGCGTGCCGGGTACACCCCAGCGATCACCCCGATGACGAGCGAGGCGACGATCCCCCCGACGACGGCGATTCCCGGGACCCGGGCATCCCAGCCCCGGCTGGCTGCGTATGCCGCGGTCACCAGCGCCCCGAGGGCCACGCCGGCGAGCCCCCCGGCCGACGCCAGGATCAGCGCCTCCCCGACGAACTGGGTGGCGACCTGGCGGCGCGTCGCCCCGAGGGCCCGGCGCAGTCCGATTTCGCCGCGGCGCTCCAGGACCGAGATGATCATGACATTCGCAACCCCGACACCTCCGACGACGAGCGCCACGATCCCCAGTCCGAGAAAGAGCGCGGTGAAGGCGCCCTCGGCGGCGGCCCGGGCCTCCAGGGCATCGGTCGGCTTGGCGGCCTGCACCTGATCGGGGTTCTCGGGGTTGGCGGTGGCCGGGATCACGGCGAGCACGTCGTCGATGTACCGGGGGGCCGCCCGCACGTAGAGCGACGCCGGCACTCCGTCGTACCCCAGATACGCGGCGGCAGCCTCGGCACCGACGAGGACGGAGCGGTCCAACTCGGGGGCCAGCTCCAGAGTGTCGAGGATGCCGACCACCCCGAACCACTGGTCGCCGAGCCATACGAGCACCGGCGTCTCGAGCGATTCGATGCCGAGTCGCTCGGCGGCCACCGACCCGAGCACGACGACCGGGTAATCCGAGGCGGCCCGGTCCAGGAACACGCCGGCCGACACGGTGGCGTTCAGGGTGTCGAGCAGGCGCTCGTCCACGGCATGGACCGCGATCCCGCCGCTACGGCTCGTCGGCACCAGATCCGACCGATATACGGCGGCGTCGACGTTGCCCACGGCCGACACCGTCTCCACCGGCTCGATCCGGCTCACCATCGCGGCCGCCGAGTCGGGGAGCACCCCGCTCCCGAACCCGATCCCCTGTGCGGCCTCGACCACGATCAGGTTGGTGCCGAGCCGATCGAGGGTGGAGATGAGTTCGCTCTTGGAGGACTCCGACAGGCCGAGCACCGCCACCATCGAGGCGATGCCGATGGTGATTCCGAGAGCCGACAGGACCGCCCGGGTGGTTCGGGTCCGGAGCCCGACGAGCGACACCCGGAGGGCGTCACGAGCCCGCAGGATGCTCCGTTCGGTCATGCCGCTCCAGAGTCGCCGACGATCATCCCGTCGCGCAGCTCGACGCGGCGGGGGAATCGGTCGGCGATCTCGTGCTCGTGGGAGATCATGATCAGGGTGATACCGGCAGAGTTGAGGTCGGTCAGCAGGCGGATCACCGAGCTGCTCGCCGTCGAGTCGAGGTTCCCGGTGGGCTCGTCGGCCAGGACGATGTCGGGGAGGCCCACGATGGCGCGGGCGACGGCGACCCGCTGGCGCTCGCCGCCGGAGAGTTTCTCCGCGTCCTGGTGGGCGCGCTCGGCGAGGCCGACCAGACCGAGGGAGCGCTCAGCCATCTCACGGCGTGTCTCGATGGGAAGGCCCCGGTAGAGAGCACCGTCGGCCACGTTGTCCAGCGCCGAGTAGCCGGGCACGAGATGGAACTGCTGGAAAACGAAACCGACGTGGTAGGCCCTGACCGCCGAGAGGTCGGCGTCGTCGAGTCCGTCCACTCGCTTGCCGGCGACCTCGATGGTTCCGGCCGTCGGCTGGTCGAGCGTCCCCATCATGTGGAGAAGGGTGGATTTCCCGGATCCCGACGGTCCGATTATGGCCACCGCCTCGCCCCGGGCGATGTCGATGTCGACGCCTCCCAGCGCCCGGATCGGAGGCGTGCCCGGGTATTCCTTGGTGACCCCGCGCAGGCGGAGGACCGCCTCGCTCAAGGAACCACCACCATGTCTCCTGCCGCGAGATCGGGGGAGTCGACCTCGACCCACCCGTCGGCGTACAGGCCGGGCGTCACCGCGACGAGGTGGGTGGCGGTGAGGTCTCCGACCTCGAGCGCATAGCCGCCCTCGGCGAGGGCCACGAGGGCGGTCACCGGGACCGCGAGGACACCGGGCCGCGAGTCCGTGACCACCAGCACGTCTACCGGAGCCTGGTCGAGAGTGGTGTCGAGCTCGCCGACGTCGATGGTGGTGGCGAAGGTGATGTCTCCGGCGGACCTGGTGGCGATCCCAGAGATCGACGTGACGGTGCCCGGGACCTCGGTGTCGTCGGGGAGGACGACGGTCACCGAGTCGCCCTCGGCGATCAGCTCCTGCTGGCTGGCCGGCAGGTCCACCGACACGACGCTCGTGTCTCCCGATGTGCCGAGCACGGCGGTGCCATCGCGAACCGCGGCGCCCGTCCCCACCAGCGCGTCGGTGACCCGCACCGGGCCGGCGAGGAAGATGACCTCGCCGAGGTCGACCACCCCGTCGATCGGGGCACCCAGCGCTGCCTGCCAGTCCCGCACCGCATCCTGGGTTGCCTGGTCGAGCACGCCGGTCGCCTCGACGTCGTATCCCAGGCGAGCGAGGGCTTGCTGGAGCTGAGTGACGTCCGCTCCCTCGATGGTGCCGAACCCGGGGACGATCTGCACGATCGGCGTAGCCGATCCCACGCTGGTTCCGACGCCCGCCGAGACGGCCTTCACCGTCACCGGCTCGGGCAGGAACACCACCTCGCCGAGATCGACCCGCCCGTCGACCTCCATGCCGACGTCGGTCTGCCAGGCCTCCACCACGGACTCGGTTCCCGCGCTGAAGGTTTCGTCCACGGTCATCGTGCCCGAGGTGTCGTACCCCATGGCGCTCAGCGCGGTCTCCAGTTCGAGGACGTCGATGCCCTCGAGGCCGCGGCGCAGCGTTCGCCAGGTCGGCGTGCCGCCCTGGAGCAGGACGACGGGCTGGTCGTTGACCCGGAACAACTCGTCGTCGAACTGGATCAACTGCCCGACGTCGGGTACGGCAGTGACCGCCCCGATCAACCCGGCGGTCACTGTCTCCTGACTCGGCCCGAGGTCGCGGGTCACCGGGTAGTCGCCCACGAGCAGCGTCACCGGGTTGCCATCCACCTCGAAGAGGTCGCCCCCCTCCGAGACGATGGTCCCGGCTTCGGGCAGGGCCGTGATGGTGCCCTCGAGGCGGCTGGCGATTTGGTCGCCTTCGGGGAACCCCAGCGTGCCGGAGAGCGTCGTGACCGCTTCCATGTCGCGGATCTCGGCGGCCTGCAAGGTCACAGCAGCGACGTCGTCCGTGTCGGAGGTGCCGTCGGGGCCGGCGATGACGGCCATAAGGATATGCTCGAGTTCAAACCCGCTGGACAGATACGCCGCCAGGTCCGAGCGGCCGAGTCCAGGGCTTCCGAGTCCGGCGACGACGATCCCGGTTGCGGCGAGGACCATGATCAGTCTCTTGCTCACCTCAGCCCCCTGCTCCCGTGCCGCCCGTCTCCGGGCCCATCTGCGAGCCACCGGACGGTGGGCCGCCGAACTCGCCCTGACACGCCTCCGCCGCTGCCTGCACCGCGGGGTCGGTGAAGTCCACGCCTTGGAACAGTCCCGCGGTCAGCGGGCCCTCGGTCGCGCCCTCATTGGTCTCGACGCGTGGCCCGCCACCCGTGCCCGGGCCGAAGTCGCTGAGGTCCGGGTCGGGGAAGTCGGTGATGCCCTGATCCCGCATGCACTCGGCGAAGGTCACCAGCTGATTCTCCATCTCACTGGGGTCCATCCGATCGAAGCTCTGCTCGACGTCGGCGAGGTAGTGCTGGCAAGCCTGTTGGGCGGCGTCCATCTTCTGGCGGTCGAACGTTCCCGGGGCGCCGGGCTCGATCTGCATGCCGAAGCCTCCCTGGCCGTCGAAGGTCGGATCGGACATGTCGATGCCCTGATCCCGCATGCATTGGGTGTAGGCGAGGATGGCATCCTCGGCACTGACCTGGGCGTCCTGTGCGCTCGTCGTGGTCGCCGTATCGTCCAGGGACGCGACGTCTCCGGTGCCTGGGGACGAGGAGCACGCCGCCGTGACCACGGCGAGGGCCGCGAGGACCGTGAGCAGCCGTTTCATGTGGGTCCTTTCGGGATGACGCCTGGATCATGCGCCGCGCCCATGAGCCATCACTGAGGGCGCCATGAACCCCGCATGAGAACACGATCCCTCAGCCTCCTCTCACCGGGGCCTCAACGGGTTCTCAGGCACCCCGGGTACCCTCCCCGCCATGAGCGGGAAGGCACGGGTGCTGGTCGCCGAAGACGACGAGGCGGTGCGCCGTTCTGTGGAGCGAGCACTCCGGTTCGAGGAGTACGAGGTGTTCACCGCCGAGGACGGGGCGGTCGCCCTCAGCGCCATCGCCGAGCACGCGCCCGACGCCATCGTGCTGGACGTGATGATGCCCGGGCACGACGGCATGGAGGTGTGCCGGCGGGTTCGTGCCGCCGGGGACTCGACTCCGATCCTGATGCTCACCGCCCGCCACGAGCTGTCTGATCGCGTCGCCGGCCTCGACGCCGGCGCCGACGACTACCTGGTCAAGCCGTTCGCGCTCGAGGAGCTGCTGGCTCGGGTACGGGCCCTGCTGCGGCGCAGTCCGGCGGCCCCCGATGCCGCCGTCCTGCGGATCGGGGACATGATCCTCGACCCGTCGGCCCGCGCTGTCCGGCGCGGGAAGCGGCCCGTATTGCTGACCAAGACCGAGTTCGACCTGCTCGAGCTACTCATGCTCAACGCCGGGATCGTCCTCAGCCGCGACCTGATCTACGAACGCATCTGGGGGTTCGACTTCGAGACCAGCTCTAACTCGCTCGACGTGTACGTCGGCTACCTGCGGCGCAAGACTGAAGAGGGTGGAGAACCGCGCCTGATCCACACGGTGCGCGGCGTCGGGTACGTCGCCCGGGAGCAATGACCCTTCGCACCCGGCTGGCGCTCTTCGTCGCCGTGGCGGTCGCCATCGCCGTTGCCGGCGTGTCCTACTTCGCCTACGCGGTCGCCCGCACCCAGGTGCTCGGAGAGGTAGATGAGGCCCTGCGTATGCGCGGCGTCGGGGCGGGCCTCGGCCAGTTCCTCGATGTCCAGGGCCAGTCCGGTTCCGGGCAGGGCCAGACGGGGGACGCCCCGGGCGGGGAATTCGTTCGCGATGACGCGGTGGTGCAGTTCATCACCACCGACGGGATCTACCAGCTGGGGCGCGCCGAGGTGGTGCTCCCGGTCGACGACTCCGACCTGGCGGTCCTGTCCGGGTCGACCCCGAGCGTGCTGCGCGATCTCACGATCGACGGAGTCCACTACCGGATGATCACCAGGCCGTTCGCCCCCGGGGTCGCCCTCCAGGTCGCCCGCGACCTCTCCGAGGCCGACAGCGTGCTGGCCGGCATGCGGCTTCGCCTATTGCTCCTCGGGGGAGGAGGTGTCGCCCTCGCCGCCGCCGCCGGATGGTGGGTGGCCCGTCGCTCGATGCGCCCGGTGGCGGCGCTCACCCTCGCCGCCGAGCACGTCGCCGAGACCCACCAATTGGACGCCGCCATCCCGGTCGACCGCAATGACGAGATGGGACGGCTGGCCACGGCATTCAACGACATGCTGGGAGCACTCGAGGAGGCGCGCGCCAGTCAGCGCCGCCTGGTCGCCGACGCGTCACACGAGTTGCGAACCCCCCTCACCAGCCTGCGTACCAACGTCGAGCTGCTCGCCCGCAAAGGCGGAGTCCCCGAAGCCGAACGGCCGGCCGTTCTCGCCGACGTCAGCACCGAGCTCGGCGAGTTGACGCACATCGTCGAGGAGCTGGTAGATCTGTCGACCATGGGACGCGAGCAGGAACCCATTGTCGCCATGGACCTCGCCGAGGTCGTCGACCGCCTCGTGGGCCGAGCGTCGCGCCGGGGCGACGTCGAGATCTCCTCCACGGTCGAGCCGACACCGGTCGAGGCGCCTCCCACCGCCATCGCCCGTGCCGTCTCCAACCTCATCGACAACGCCGTCAAATGGGGCGGCGGAAGGGGACCGATCGAGGTGACCCTCGCGGGCCGGACCCTCGCTGTGCGCGATCACGGGCCGGGTATCGACCCCGATGACGTCCCCCACGTGTTCGATCGGTTCTACCGCTCACCGACGGCGAGGGCCATGCCGGGGAGCGGTCTCGGCCTCTCGATCGTCGCCGACGTCGTGGCCGGCCTCGGCGGGACCGTGTTCGCCGGTCCGGCCGACGGAGGCGGTGCCAGGGTGGGATTCACCCTCCCGGTCGCGTGACATCCCGGTCCCCGCGCCCCGGCTCGCTTCGGACCAGGACGATGTGGCTGGCTGTGGCGTTCGCGGTTACTGCCCCGACGGCGCCGATGCGGGCACTCGGTCCCGAGCCCCCGGTCGTGGTGCGTCCCGTGGTCAGTTGGACGACCGACGACCGCTTCGGGGTGGACGCCGACGGGGACGGGCGGATCGATCTGCCCAACACCGCCGAGTACGTCCACAATCGGCGGTCGCCGTGCCCGGCGTCGTGCCCGCCGCCGCTCCTCTCGATCCACCTCGACGCCGGCTTGTCAGGGGCCAGCGGGCTCGGGCTGGCCTCGCTCCCGATCCTCACCTATCGCTGGATCGTGTCCGGCGGTGGCCTGGCCGGCCCGCTCACCTTCGTCCGCACCGGACCGCACCTCGACCTCGCCCTCCCCGAGGGCCACTACCGCGTGGAGATGCGCCTGTTGGTGAGGATTCCGTGGGGGACCTTGACCTCGCGTGCCATCGAGGATGTCAGCGTCGACGACATCCTGGTCGTCGCCATCGGGGACTCCTACGCGTCGGGTGAGGGCAATCCAGAGCGACGCCGGGATGTGGGCCGTCCGGCCCTCTGGGCCGACGGTGGATCGCCCGACGCGGAACGCGCCAACGCGGCAGCCCACCGATCGACGGTCGCCTGGCCGGCCCGCGTAGCGCTGGCCATGGAACGGGGGGATCGCCACACCTCGGTGACCTTCGTCTCGATGGCGGCGACCGGGGCGCGCATCGACGCCGGAATCCTGGCGCCCCAAGCGGGCGAGCTGCCGGTGTCCCAGGTTGACGCGCTCCGGGCCGTGGTGGGGGACCGAGAGATCGACCTGCTGCTGATCCAGGTGGGAGGCAACGACATCGGGTTTTCCCGCGTGGTGCGCGGCCTCGTCGAGGCCGACCCCCTGTTCGATCCCATCTGCTACGAGCGTGAGATCGCCAACGTCTTCGAGAGCGCCCAGGACGGTGACTGGACGCGGGGCGTCGGTGTCACCTTCCACCTCCCCTTCGACTGGGGGTGCCGCGTGGCGCCGATCCCCGGCCCGTCCTATCCGGGGCTGGCCGGGCTGCCGGACGCCTTCGGCCGGCTCGCCTCCGCCCTGGCGTCCTTCCGCGTCGCCAAGGTGGCGGTCGTCGGCTATCCGGATCCGACGGGATCCGATGCCTCGGGCACCACCTGCCAGGAGATCGTGGGTGACGCCACCCCGCCGTTCCGGTTCCACGAGATGGACGAGCAGGAGCAGGCCGCCGGGATCGACCTCGTGCTTCAGCCGCTCAATGCGGTGCTGGCGACGAGCGCGAGGCGCCTCGGCTGGGAGTACGTCGGAGGCATCGCCGAGCTCTTCGCTGCGGGCCACGGGTATTGCGCGCCGTGGCCGACGTACGGCGATCCGTCGCTCGACAACGAGCTGCTGCGCGGGCCGCTCGCGTTTCCCGACACCTGGTACCGCAATCCGGGCCGGCACACGGCCGGTGCGCTGGTCGGTGGCTCCGACATCACCTGGTATCGAACGGCTGCCCAGTCCTCGACCCTGCAGGGGCCGGCCGCCCCGTACGCCACGGGCGGGACGCTCCACCCCAACGAGATCGGCCACGAGGCAATCTCGCGACGGGTGCTCGAGTCCCTGGCCCTGTCGGGGGGCTAGTCACCCGGGCACCGGGGCAATGGCATGGTTGGGGGCATCGCAACGACTTAGAGTGCTGGTGTCACTACTCACCGTGGCGGGGGTCATCGTGACCAGGCAATCGTGAAGCGTCTTCCGGATGGTGCTGGCCGCACCCTGTTCATCGCCGGGCTCGCCGGATCGATTTTCGCCGCCTTCTTGGTCATCACCCCGAAACTCACGACCAGCGGAGTAGACACGGTCGGGGAGTCGATCGGGGGAGTCCCCGCGGCCACCGTGACACCCTCGGTCACGACGGCGACAGCCGCAACCACGACAACGCCGCTCGCCGTGACGACCACCACCACGCCTCCGCCGACGACCACCCTCCCCGCCACCACCACGACCACGATGGCCGGGGAGCCGATGACGCCCGGGTTCGGTTACGACGGCACGGTGCGCCTCTCGGTGACGGCCACGGGACCGCCCGGCAACGAGTGGCCGGCGATCCGCGACGGCGACCAGATCAGCTGGACCTTCCACGTCACCAACACGACGGACCAGGAACTGTGGGGGGTGTTCGTCTGGCTCGAACTGGTAGGCAGGGCACAGTGCGAGGCCCACCACCTGTGGCCCATGGGGGACACCGACTGCCGGGTCACCTCGACCGCACAGGCCGGCGAGCAGACCGCCGAGGTGTGGGTCGACGCCTGGACCACGAGCCGGCAGGTCAGGGACAAGGTCTTCTTCCAGTACCGGGTGCTCGCCATCTAAGGGGCGAGGCTCCAGCGGCTTGTCGGTTACCCTGGCGGCCCGATGCCCGCGTTCGACGTCGACGCTGTTCGCTCCCGATTCCCGGCGCTGCAGCGCATGAGCGGCGAGCACCTCACGGCCTATCTCGACGGGCCGGGGGGCACCCAGGTCCCCGCCGGCGTCATCGCAGCGATGTCCCGGTATCTCGAGCAGGGGAACAGCAATCTCGGGGGCGCCTTCGATGTCAGCCGGGAGGCGGGAGAGGTGGAATCGGCCGCCAGGAGCGCGGTAGCCGATCTCATCGGCGCCCACCCCGAGGAGGTGTCGTTCGGCCAGAACATGACGAGCCTCACCTTTTCCATCAGCCGGGCGCTGGCCTCCGACTGGGGTCCCGAGGACGCGGTGGTGGTGACCTCACTGGATCACGACGCCAACGTCTCTCCGTGGCGGATGGCAGCCCAGGAGAGCGGCGCTGCGGTCCGGGTCGTCGACATCGATCCCTCGGACGCCACGCTCGACCTGACTTCGTTGGAGCATGCCCTCCGCGGGAGACCGCGTCTCCTTGCGGTCACCGCGGCCTCGAACGCGGTAGGGACGGTCAGCCCGCTGGAGTCGATCGTGAACATGGCCCATGCTGCCGGTGCGCTCGTCTACGTCGACGCGGTCCACTACTCGGCTCACCGGCTCTCCGACGTGCACGCGGTAAGGGCCGACTTCCTGGCCGCCAGCGCGTACAAGTTCTTCGGTCCCCACACCGGGGTGCTCTACGGGAGGGCGGAGCACCTCGACCGCCTCCACGCCTACAAGGTGACGCCCGCCCCCGATACCGGACCGGGGAAGTGGGAGA
>JAZDHM010000196.1:0-4278 GCA_043805935.1 Actinomycetota bacterium | reverse complement strand
CGGGTCGCCCCGGCGTAGGCGATGCACGACTCGATCTTCGGTCCCATCGACCCGGGCGGGAACTCGCCCGAAGCCAGCAGGCCGAGCGCCTGCGCCGCCGTCATCTCGTAGAGAGGCCGCTCGTGGCGGGTACCAAACGCGGTCGAGGCGTGCGCCACTTCGGTGAGGATCACGAACCCGCGGGCGTCGAGCGATCGGGCGATCAAAGCCGCGGTGCGGTCCTTGTCGATCACCGCCTCGACGCCACGGAGTGTTCCGTCAGCGGCGCGCTCGACGGGGATGCCGCCACCTCCGCCTGATATGACCAGCCGGCCCTTGGCGGCTGCCTGGCGCACCGTGTCGATTTCCACGACGTCGATCGGCGGCGGCGACGCCACCACCCTGCGGACCCCCTTTCCGGCCACCTCGACCAGGCGCCAGCCGCGCTCGGTCTCGAGCGCCTTGGCCTCCGAGGGGTCGTAGAACGGACCGATCGGTTTGGTCGGGTTCTGCATCGCCGGATCGTTCGGGTCCACGACCACCTGGGTGACCACCGTCGCCACCGCCACCTTCATGCCGTTGCCGGAGAGGGCGTTCTGCAGGGATCGCGACAGCAAGTACCCGATGCTCCCCTGCGTCTCGGCGACGAGCACGTCGAGCGGCGACATCGGCACCTCGTCTCGCGCGGCCTCGACGCGCAGCAGCGATGCCCCCACCTGGGGGCCGTTGCCGTGGACGAGCACCATCCCGATGTCGTCGGGCATCAGCGAGAGCACTGCCTCGGCGAATTCGGCGGCGCGGGCCGCCGCTCCGTCGGGATCGCCGGAGTCGGGGAGCAGGGCGTTCCCCCCGAAGGCGACCACCGGCGGCCCGCCGTTGTCCTTCCACGGAACCGAGGGACGCGCCATCACCTCACCGCTTCTCGTAGGCGGTGAGGGCGGCATCGAGGACGTCGATGCCATGATCCAGCTCCTCCATCGAGACGCACAGCGGAGGGATGAACCGGATCACGTTGGCGTGCGGTCCGCAGTCGAGGATCAGCATGTGGTGATCCCTGGCGAACTCGGCGAGGAAGGGGAACGCCTCGGGGTCGGGGACGTTGCCGCCCGCCTTCACCAATTCGATCCCGATCATCAGGCCCAGGCCGCGCACGTCGCCGATCGTCGGATGTTTCTTCGCCATCGCCCGGAATCGGGCGAATGCGTGTTCCGACAGGGCCGGCGTGTTGGGGATGAGCCCGGCGAGCACATCCATGTTGGCGGCGGCGGCGGCGCAGGCGACCGGATTGCCGCCGAAGGTTGTGCCGTGCGAGCCGGGCACCCAGCCTTCGAGGATCTCCGACCGTGCCGAAACCGCGGAGAGCGGGAGGCCGTTGGCCATCGCCTTGCCCAGGATGAGCACGTCGGGATCGAGCCCGTAGTGCTCTGATGCGAACCACTTCGTCGTTCGCCCGAAGCCGGTCTGGATCTCGTCGAACATCAGCAGGATGCCGTGCTCGTCGGCCAGCTCGCGCAGGCGGCTGAGGAACCGCTGCGGTGCCGCGTAGTACCCACCTTCGCCCTGCACCGGCTCGATGAGGAATGCCGCAACTTCATGCGGCGTCACCTGGTGGGCGAAGAGGAGGTCGAGCTCGCGGATGGCGAGATCGGTGGCCTCATCCTCGCTCATTCCCCACCGGAACGGGTGCGGGAACGGGGTGATGAACACGCTCGGCAGCAGCGGGTGGTAGCCCTCGCGGTACTTGGCCTTCGAGGTGGTGTAGGTGACCGATCCCATGGTTCGGCCGTGGAACCCGCCACGAAAGGCGATGACGCCCTGGCGGCCGGTCATCTTGCGGGCCATCTTCACCGATGCCTCGACGGCCTCCGCCCCGGAGTTCATGAAGAACAGGCGTCCGATCGACTTGGGGGTGTGAGCCAGGACCTTCTCCGCAGCGGTGACCAGCGAGTCGTACCGGAAGGCACCGCCGGCGTGCCACAGGCGGTCGAGCTGGTCCTTGGCGGCGGCGACGACCGCGGGATGGTTGTGGCCCGAGTTGACCACGGAGATACCGCAGGCAAAGTCGAGATACCGCTCGCCTTCGACATCGGTGACCCATGCACCTTCGGCGGAGACGATCTCGAGATCCGAGTCCCACGTGATGACCGGGGCGTACACCTTCTCGTGGCGTTGAACGAGGCTGTTGCTCATGGCAGGCTCCTTGGGGGGCGGGACGACGAACGGCAATAGGGGAGGGGGTCGCCCTATGGCGCGGCGAACAGGTTGCCCCGGGAGCGCCGAGGGATCGTCGTCGTCATGGTGGAATAATGCCACGCCGCAGCGGTGACGCACCCGCCGAAAGTCCTCATGGAGGCCCGCAATGCCCACATTCGACGTGGTTTCGCAGGTGGATCTGCAGGAAGTTCGCAATGCGGTCGACCAGGCGAACCGGGAGACCGCCACCAGGTATGACTTCAAAGACAGCGCCACCAGGACCGTTCTGGGGGAGGACGCAATCACCGTCGACTCATCCACCGAGGACCGGTTGAAGGCGGCGATCGAGGTCCTGAAGGAGAAGCTGGTCAGGCGCAAGGTGTCCCTGAAGGCGCTCTCGGGGGGAGACCCGGAGCAGGTCGGAGGGGGCAGGTACAAGGCGGTGTTCGCCCTCAACAAGGGCCTCGACGCCGACTCGGCTCGAGCCATCTCCAAGCGGATCCGCGACTCCGGGCTGAAGGTGCAGGCGCAGATCAATGGGGACCTGGTGCGGGTGACGGCCAAGAAGCGCGACGACCTCCAGGCGGTGATCGCCGACCTGCGCGCCCTCGAGTTCAAGCTGCCGCTGCAGTTCGTCAACTATCGGGACTGAGGCCGTCGCCCGTCGCCCGTCGCCCGTCACCCGCTGCCCGCTGCCCGCTTCCCGCTGCCCGCCACCCGCAAGACACGCGTCGGCGCGTCTGTCGAAGGTCGAAGGTCGAATGTCGAATTGCGGATTGCTGATTGCCGTCGCCCGTCGCCAGCAAGACACTCGTACCCGTTTGGCCTACGGTTGCCCACCATGGGTCCGGGCATCCAGTTCAGCCGTACCTCGGACGGGGTGAACATCGCCTTCTGGTCGATGGGCGAGGGCACGCCGTTGGTGCTGATGCCATCGATGCCGTGGAGCCACCTCCAACTCGAGTGGTCGATCCCCGAGGTAGAGCGGTGGTACGCAGACCTGGGTCACGGCCGCCGCCTGGTGCGGTACGACGGGCGGGGCTTCGGCCTGTCTCAGCGTGACGTGCCCTCGCTGTCGCTCGACGCCCAGGTCGCCGACCTCGAGGCCGTCGTCGCCGGGGCCGGGATCGAGCGCTTCGATCTCTACGCCGGGTTGCACTCGGGACCGCCGGCCATCTCCTACGCCGTCCGCTTCCCCGACCGGGTGGCGCATCTCGTGCTGTTTTGCGCCTACGTCGACGGCGCCGCCCACGGGATGTCGCCTCTCACCCAGGCGACCCGTCCGATCATCGGGCAGGATTGGGAGTTCTACACCGAGGCGGTGGCGCGGCTGCTGCTCGGGTGGTCTGAACCGGAGGCCGCTCACCGTTTTGCCCGGCTCGTCAAGGAGTGCACGACGCCCGAGGTGGCGATCGCCGCACTCAACGCCACCGTCACGTACGACGTGACGGCCCTGCTCCCTGAGGTGCAGGTGCCCACACTGGTGCTCCATCGCCGCGAGCTACGCATCGGGTCGATGGACCAAGCGCGGGTCCTTGCTGCCGGCATCCGCGGAGCGCGTCTCGTGGTCCTCGAGGGGGCCTCGGTGGCGCCGTACCTGGGCGACGTCGAGACGGTCGTCGCCGAGATCGACACCTTCCTGTCGGGCGGCTCGGCGGAAACGCGACGGCTGGGGCGATCCGCCAGCGGGGCACTGCAGACGATCCTCTTCACGGACATCGAGGGTTCGACGAACCTCACGCAACGACTCGGCGATGCCGGGGCGCGTCGGGTGCTGCGGCAGCACGAGCAGATCGTGCGGGGAGGGCTGCGCGAGCATCACGGCGAGGAGATCAAAGCCATGGGCGACGGGTTCATGGCGTCGTTCGGTTCGGCCGTGTCCGCGGTCCGATGTGCCATCGACATTCAGCGGAACCTCGCCGAACACAACGTCACCGCAGAAGAGCCGATCCGGATCCGGGTTGGGATCAATGCCGGCGAGCCGATCGCCGAGGATGACGACCTGTTCGGCACGGCCGTGATAGCCGCCTCTCGGATCGGCGGTCACGCCGAGGCCGGCGAGATACTGGTATCCGACGTGGTTCGCCAGCTCGTGGCCGGGAAGGG
>JAZDHM010000195.1:0-3253 GCA_043805935.1 Actinomycetota bacterium | reverse complement strand
GGGGGGGGGGGGGGGGGGGGGGTGGGGGGTGGGGTGTTGGGGCGCCCGCCGCCGTGGGGGGGGGCCCGGGGGCCCCGGCCCGGCCCCCCCGCCGGGGGCGAAGCCCCCGGCTCTACCATCCCTGTCTCATGCCCGCCCCCGATCTCGACACCATCGCCAACCTCGCCAAGCGGCGGGGGTTCGTGTTCCCCGCCTCGGAGATCTACGGGGGGCTGCGGTCGTCTTGGGATTACGGCCCGTTGGGAGCGGAGCTCCTCCGCAACCTGCGCGAAGCGTGGTGGGCGGCGATGGTGCGAGACCGCGACGACATCGTCGGGATCGACTCGGCGATCATCCAGACCCGGCAAGTGTGGGCCACCTCGGGCCATGAGGCGAACTTCACCGATCCCCTGGTCGAGTGCACCAACTGCAATCACCGGTTCCGGCTCGACAAACTGGACGACCCTCATCAGTGTCCCGATTGCGGCAAGCGGGAGTCGTTCACCGATCCCAAGGCGTTCAACTTGATGCTCAAGACCTACCTCGGGCCGGTGGAGGACGATGCCGGCCTGGCGTACCTGCGGCCCGAGACTGCCCAGGGGATCTTCATCAACTACGAGAACGTGCGGCGCACCGCCAGGCTGCGGCTGCCGTTCGGGATCGCCCAGATCGGAAAGTCGTTCCGTAACGAGATCACCCCCGGGCAGTTCGTCTTCCGCACGCGCGAGTTCGAGCAGATGGAGATGGAGTTCTTCTGCCGGCCGGAAGAGGCCGAGTCGTGGCATCGCTACTGGCTCGACGCCAGGCTTCAGTGGTATCTCGGGCTGGGGATGCATCCGGACCGGATCAGGCTCCGCGCCCACCAGCCGGAGGAGCTGGCCCACTACGCCGCGGCGACCAGCGACGTGGAGTACCTGTTCCCGTGGGGGTGGGACGAGCTGGAGGGGATCGCCAACCGGACGGATTTCGATCTACGGGCCCACACCGAGGCGAGCGGTGTGGACCTGCGGTACTACGACCAGGAAGCCGACCAGCGCTTCTACCCCTTTGTGATCGAGCCGGCCGCCGGCGTCACCCGGTCGGCATTCGCCTTCCTCATCGACGCCTATGACGAGGACGAGATCGGCGGAGAGAAGCGGGCGGTGCTGCGCCTCCATCCGCGGCTGGCGCCCATCAAGGTGGCGGTGCTGCCGCTCTCCAAGAAGGATGAGCTGGTTGCCGTGGTGAGCGAGGTGGCGGCCATGCTGCGATCCCGCTGGATGATCGAAGTCGACGTGACCCAGTCGATCGGCCGCAGGTACCGGCGCCAGGACGAGATCGGCACCCCGTATTGCGTGACCATCGACTTCGACACGCTGGCGGACCGGGCGGTCACGGTGAGGGACCGCGACACCACCGAGCAGGTTCGGCTGCCCATCACCGGGCTCGTCGAGCACCTCGCCGCCCGCTTCGCGGGGACGATCTAAGAGGGTGCGCAAGTAGGTCGCTGGTCCCATCACGTTCCGGCGTGTCGACAAGCCGGAACGTGATCCCGGGGCGAGCCAATTCGCGTACCCTCTAACCCTCGAGCGGCGGGAAGCGTCCCTCGAAGAAGGTGTTGAGCACGACGGTCGTGCGCGTCCTGATCGGTGCGAGCGTGCGTAGCTGCTCGATGATTTCCCCGAGGTGAGCCGACGACCGGGCTCGGACCACGAGCATGAGGTCGAACTCGCCGGTGATCGCCCAGCACGATTGGACGCACGGCACCGTCATGAAGGCGTTCGCCGCGTCGCCCAATCCACCACCGGTGACCTGGGCGCTGAGCATCGCCAGCACCGGATACCCCAGGGCGACCCAGTCCACCAACGCTCGCGACCCTGTGATTGTCCCGGTCTCCTCGAGGCGCTTGACCCGCTGGTGGACGGTGCTGGTGGCCACCCCGATCTCCTCGGCGATCTGGGAGAGGTGGCGCCTGGCATCGGCCAGCAGGGCGCCAACGATCTTTCGGTCTGTGCCGTCCATCTCAGGGAAATCTTATCAAGATTCGACCGCAGTATGGAATATCGTGCGCTACACTCCGGTTTGAACGAATGAAGCTACGACAGGAAGGTACGCCATGATCCACCCGGACGTCGTCCTCAACGTCGTTCGCGCGGGTCAACTGGCGAACCTGGTGAAGCTCACCAAGGACGCCGCACTGGCCCGCTGAACGAAGTACGGACTTTCCTCCCATGAGACCCCCGGCCCGCCACCGGGGGTCTCATGCATGGGTCAGTCATCAGTCATCAGCCATCAGCCAGAGGCGCGTAACCCGGGTCTCTTCCAGAAAGCTGGTTGCTGGAAGCTGGGGGCTGGTAGCTGGTGACTCGCCCCGGGGTAATCTCCCGCGATGGCATACCGGCGGGAGGACATCGAACGCGTCCGGGACGCCACCGACCTCGTCGAGCTGGTGTCCGAGGTCACCAAGGTCAAACGCTCGGGCCGTTCGGTCATGGCGGTGTGCCCGTTCCACCAGGAGAAGACCGCCTCGATGTCGGTCGATCCCGCCCGCGGCCTGTACCACTGCTTCGGGTGCGGGCGCAGCGGCGATCTCTTCCGCTTCGTCCAGGAGACGCAGTCGGTCGACTTCTCGGACGCCGTTGAGCTGCTGGCCAGGCGGACCGGGATCACGTTGCAGCGCGACCCGGAGGCTGCCAAGCGCCGCGACCGCCGCCAGGTCCTGGTCGATGCCACCGCGGCTGCGGTGGGGTTCTATCACGCCCGGCTCAAGACCGCCCCCGATGCCGGCGGTGCCCGCAAGTACCTGCGCGGCCGCGGGTACGAGGGCGAAGTGGTCGAGCGCTTCCAGATCGGCTACAGCCCCCAGCCCGGTGACGCCCTGGTCGGCCACCTGCGCGACGCGAGCGTGCCCGAGGACGTCATGGTCACCGCCGGTCTCGCCATCCGGGCACGCACCGGCCGGGTGTTCGACCGCTTCCGCGGCCGGGTGATGTTCCCCATCTTCGACGTACGCGGCGATGCGGTCGGGTTTGGCGCCCGGCTGCAGGAGGGCGGCGAGGGGCCCAAGTACCTCAACTCCCCGGAGACGCCCATCTACCACAAGTCGCAGCTGCTCTACGGGCTCAACTGGGCGAAGTCTGAGGTCGTCCGGGGCGGGGAGGCGGTGGTCGTCGAGGGATACACCGACGTGATCGCCCTCCACCTCGCCGGCATGCCGGTCGCCGTGGCCACCTGCGGCACGGCACTCGGAGCGGAGCACCTCGATCTCCTGCGCCGGTTCACCGAGCGGGTGGTC
>JAZDHM010000194.1:0-7926 GCA_043805935.1 Actinomycetota bacterium | reverse complement strand
CCCGGATCGAGCAGCGTTCCAGCACCTCGAGCGCCGGTTCGGCCGGCCCGGCGCGGAGCATGCCGGTCCAGGGGTAGACGACGAACACATGGAACGCGTGATGGGCGACGGCCCCCTCGCCGATGGTGCTCGCCACCCGCTCCCACCCGGGGCCGGAGCGCCTGCGAAAACGCTCGTCGAGGTCGGTGCCGAGCCGCGCCGGATCGACCCGCCGCAGCAACTCATTGCCGATCCAGTAGGCCTCGACGACGCGGCGATCGAGGGGGTCATCGATCCCGGCCGAGGCGGCGATCACTTCGAGGTACGGCCAGGCACCTTCGAAGCGGCGGGCGGCTCCGGTCGCCGCTTCCACGCTGTCGGTGGCGAGGGCCTCGAAGAGCGCCGTGCCCGCCGGGCCGCAGTACCCCAACACGTTGGGAGGCCAGGCGAATCTGGCGAAGGAGAGCGCTCCCGAGCTCATTCGGAGGCCGTTCGCCTCCCGGCGACGACCAGCGCCACCAGCCCGGCGGCCATCACGACGATCCCGACGGCACTCGGTGCGGCTGCTCCGCGCAGGCCGGTCGAAAGGAGGGCGGTGATAGCGGCCGCGGGCACCAGCATGGCGGTCACGTCGGTGGCCGGAGCAAGGGCGAGGGCGGTGAACCATCCGACGACGAACAGCGCCAGCGTTCCGGCGGTGATCGCCACCCACCCCCAGGCGGCGGGGCCGGCCGCGGCAACGGCCGAGAGCCCGCCGGTGGCTGCCGTCCATCCGAGAAGGACGACCGCCCCGATCCCGAGCCGGGCGGCTCCGGCGATGGTGGCGTCCACGTTGGGGAGGACTCGCTTGAGCAGCATGACCTCGGCGGTCCACATGAGGGTGGCCGCAAGGATCATCCATTCACCCCGTCCCCATCCGAATCCACCCGACGGGCCGAGGAGCGCCTGGCCGGCGAACAGCAACCCGATGGCGGCGACGTGGAACCGGTTCAGGTGCTCGGAGAGCAGGGGAGCCGCCAGCACGGCCACCCACACCACCAGGGACTTGTGGATGAATGCGGCCCTGGCCGGATCGGTGATCGCCAGCCCCTCGAAGAACAGGATGAACGGGATGCCCCCGCCGATGACGCCGATGGCGGTGAGCCGTCCCCACACGGCCCGGGTGCGGGGGATGCGTCCCGATCGGAGGAGGGGCAAGGCCGCCGATCCGATGAGGACGGCCGCGATCATGTTCTTCACCGTCGTGTACGCCGTCGCGTCGGTCCACGCCCGGACGCCGTAGCCGTTGAGGAACACGGCGACCCCGCTGACGACGGCGGTGAGGGCCGCGATTACGAGACCTCGCTGCCTCGTGGCGGTGGGAAGCGATGACATGTGCAGGACCTCCTTCTGTCCTCCAGTGTCCGCCGCAATCGTCCCGGGTTCCCGGGCCATTGGTCACCGGACTTCCCCCCTTCGGCCCTGGGAGGGCGGTGCCGGGCAGTCGTACGGTGCGCTCGTGGTGGCACCTCGCCCACTCAGCGTGCAGGTGCTCGAAGCCAAGGCGATCGGGCGGCTGATCGACGCGCTCATCGAAGACGGTCGGATCGTCATCGCTCCGACCATCCGCGATGGTGCGATCACGCTCGACGAGATCACGAGCGCCGCCGACCTCCCGGTGGGTTTGGGAGCCGAGCTGGCGCCGGGTCGGTACCAGCTCGCACCTGACACCGAAGGCAGGATCTTCGCAGCACCGGTTGGCCCGGCGTCGGTGAAGCGTTGGCGCCGACCTCCCGAGGCGGTGGTGTGGAGCGGCCGGCGGGAACGCGGCGGATTCTCCGGCGGTCCCCCGGAGGGGTCCGCGCCGCGTCTGGCATTCATCGGGCTCCGGGGATGTGATGTGGCGGCTCGGGTGCTCTACGACAAGGCTGTGGGTGCCTCCGGTTCTGACGACTTCATCGTCGGTGTCGAGTGCACTCGGCCTGGGGCGACCTGCTTCTGCGTCTCCATGGGAACCGGCCCGGGAATCTCCGACGGTGCCGACCTCGTGTTGACCGAGGTCGTCAAGCCGTCACACGTGCTAGTAGCTCGGGCCGTGACTGGGCGAGGCGCCGAGATGCTCGGAAGACTGGGTGGGAGACCTGCAACCGCGGCCGAAGAGGACGCGGCATGGTCACAGGTGGCGGAGGCAGCCAGGGCAATGGGCAAGGGCATCGACCCCGACCAGGCGGCGGCGGCATTGCGAATCCCGTCGACCGAGGGGTGGGATGACGTGGCGTCGCGGTGTCTCGCCTGCGGGAACTGCACGATGGTGTGCCCCACTTGCTTCTGCACGACCACGGTCGACCACACGAGCCCGGACGGATCGGATGCCACGCGGGTCCGGCTATGGGACGTGTGTTTCAGCCTCGGGTTCTCCGAGATGCACGGCAGGCCGGTGCGGGCGTCTACGGCCTCGCGATATCGGCAATGGATCTCGCACAAGCTGTCGTGGTGGTGGGACCAGTACGGCGCATCCGGATGCGTCGGATGTGGGCGCTGCATCGTGTGGTGCCCGGTCGGCATCGACATCCGGGCGGAAGCAGCGGCGGCCATAGAAAGGGTGGGCGCGCATGTGTAGTAACGATCTCCTCCGGTCTCACCAGTTCTGCAAGGGAGCTGATCCCGACTTCGTCATGCACCTGGTCGCCTGTGGTCCGGTAGAACGGTCCTGGGAGGCCGGCCGGTCGATCTTGACTTTGGGGGAAGTCGCCGATCGGCTCCACCTGATCGTCGATGGCGACGTGTCGATCGGGCTCCACGCCCCGGGCGGACCTCCGGCCGTGGTTCAGACGCTCGGTTCGGGAGATGTGCTCGGGTTGTCGTGGCTGATCCCACCATACCGATGGGCTTTCGACGCCAGCGCGGTCACCTCTGCCCGAGCGATCACCATCGATGCCGCCAAGCTTCGGGCGGCGATGGCCGACGACCCGGTGTTCGGGTATGCAGTCCTGTCGCGGCTGCTGATCGCCATGGCTGACCGGCTTCAGGCCACCCGTTTCCAACTCCTCGATCTCTATGGTCCTCGTCGCTGACATCGGCATCGCCACCCGGGAGGTGATCGGGTTCCAGCGGGAGACCGCCGACACCGTCACCCTGACCATCGAGGATCCCAACAGTCGCGGGTTCACCCCCGGTCAGTTCAACATGCTGTACCCATTCGGGATCGGGGAGTCGGCGATCTCGATCAGCGGTGACCCAGCCCGTCCTGGAGCCGTCGAGCACACCATCCGCGAGGTGGGCAGAGTGACTGCCGCTCTCTCGGCGCTCCGACCGGGGGATCGGGTCGGGGTGCGTGGGCCGTACGGGGTGGGATGGCCGGTGGAGGCCGCCACCGGCGGGGACGTCGTCGTGGTCGCCGGCGGCATCGGCCTCGCCCCCCTCCGCCCGGTGATCCGCCACGTGCTCGGTGCCCGCCACCATTTCGGAAAGGTGGCGGTCCTGATCGGGTCGAGGGCACCCTCCGAGTTGCTGTTTCAAGACGAGATTCGCGAGTGGCGGGGCCGGTTCGACCTCGACGTCCGTGCGACGGTGGATGCCGCCGACGCATCGTGGATGGGGCCGATCGGCGTGGTGACCGTGCTGATCCCCCGAATCGAGGTAGACCCCGCGAAGACCATCGCCATGGTGTGCGGCCCCGAGGTGATGATGCGTTTCACGGCAGTCGAGCTGGAACGTATCGGCATCCCCACCGACCGCATCTACGTGTCGCTGGAGCGGAACATGCAGTGCGCGGTCGGGGTGTGTGGCCACTGCCAGATGGGCCCGGTGTTCGTCTGCAAGGACGGGCCGGTCTTCCCCTACTCACGGGTCGCGCCGTTCATGGGAGTGAAAGAGACGTGAAACCGACCCTCGCCGTCTTCAAGTTCGCCTCGTGCGATGGCTGCCAACTTTCGATCCTCGACGCCGAGGATCAGCTCGTCCCCATCGCCGGAGCGATCGACATCGTCGAGTTCAAGGAGGCCACCACTCATAGCGAGCCCCCTCCCTACACCGTGGGGCTGGTCGAGGGGTCGGTGACCACCCCCCACGACGCCCTCCGCATTCGCGGGATTCGCGACCAGTGCAAGATCCTCGTGACCATCGGGGCGTGTGCGACCTCCGGCGGCATCCAGGCTCTGCGCAACGCGGCCGACGTCGAGGAGTTCGCCGCTCAGGTGTACCCCAACCCCGAATACCTCGACGTGCTCGCCACATCAACCCCGATCTCAGATCACGTCAAGGTCGACTACGCCCTGTACGGATGCCCGGTGTCGATCGATCAGATGGTCGATCTCGTGACCGCTCTACTCACCGGGCGTCGCCCCAACATCCCCGATTACTCGGTGTGCATCGAGTGCAAGCGACGGGGCTCGACCTGCGTGCTCGTCACCCCGGGCATTCCTTGCCTCGGCCCGGTGACCCGGGCGGGGTGCGGGGCGATCTGCCCTGCCTTCGGCCGTGGCTGCTACGGGTGCTTCGGGCCGTGCTCGGGTCCGAACGTCGAGGGGCTGGCGACGGCCTGGGAGGCGGCCGGCGTGACCCGGTCTGATCTGTCTGAAGCACTGCGGGCGTTCACCGTGGGCGCTCCCGAGTTTGCGGAGGCTGCCCGTGCCCTCTGAAAGCCGTCGAATCGGCGTCGAGTACATCTCCCGGGTGGAGGGTGAGGGCTCCCTACGCGTCGCCGTCCGTGACGGCAGGGTGGAGGAGTGCGAGTTTGGCATCTTCGAGCCCCCGCGTTTCTTCGAGGCCTTCATGCGCGGCCGCAAGTTCACCGAGGTGCCCGACATCACGGCCCGCATCTGCGGCATCTGCCCCGTCGCCTATCAGATGTCCTCCGCCCAGGCGATGGAGTCCGTATGCGGCGTGACGATCGACCCGGCCATCGATGAGCTCCGCACCCTCCTCTACTGCGGCGAGTGGATCGAGAGCCACGTGCTCCACATGTACCTCCTGCACGCCCCCGACTTCCTCGGGTACGAGTCCGGCATCGCACTCGCCGCCGACCACCCCGCCGAGGTGGGCCTGGGGCTGCGACTCAAGCAGACCGGCAACGCCCTCGTCTCCGCGCTCGGCGGACGGGAGATCCACCCGGTCAGCATGCGGGTCGGAGGCTTCCATCGCGTGCCGACGCGCAAAGAGATCGAACCGCTGATCCCCCGTCTGGAACAGGCTCGTGAGGACGCGATGGCGACCGTCGATTGGGTGGCGACGTTGCCGATGCCCGAGGCCGACCGGGACGACGAGTACGTCGCCCTCGCGGCCGATGATCACTACGCCATCCATCACGGCCGAATTCGCTCCACCCGCGGCATGGACATCGCGGTCGAGGAGTGGAACGACTACTTCGTCGAGGAGCACGTGCCTAGGAGCACGTCGCTGCATTCACACATCCGTGATCGGGGCCTCTATCAGGTCGGCCCGTTGGCTCGGTTCAACCTGAGCGAGGAGCTACTGCGGCCGGTCGCCCTCGAGGCGGCGCACCGGGTGGGCCTCCGTGCACCGATCACCAACCCCTTCCGGTCGATCGTGGTGAGGGCGGTGGAGACGCTCCACGCCGTAGACCTCGCCCTCGACATCCTGGACCGCTATCAGCGTCCCGCCCGGCCGTACGCGCCGGTGATCCCGGTCGCGGGGACGGGCCACGGTGCCAGCGAAGCGCCACGCGGCCTCCTGTATCACCGCTACGAGATCGACGGCGACGGCAGGATCGTCGACGCCCAGATCGTCCCGCCCACCGCCCAGAACCAGGGATCGATCGAGGCCGACCTGCTCCACCTGGTGGAGCGCAATCTGGACATGGACGACGCCCACCTCCAGCACCTGCTCGAGCAGTCCATCAGGAACTACGACCCGTGCATCTCCTGCTCGGTCCACTTCCTCCGTCTCGAGGTAGACCGTGGATGAAGACACCGTCATCATCGGCGTCGGCAATCCGGATCGAGGCGACGACGGCGTAGGCATCGTCGTCGCCGGGATCGCCGGAGCGCTGGCGGGGGTCCCGGTGCGCACCGTGAACGACCCGTTCGACATCGTCGACGCGTGGGGGTTCGCCCAACGCGCCATCGTGATCGATGCCACCCGGGGCGCCTCCGAGCCCGGGGTCGTCACCGTGTTCGACGTCCGGTCTGATTCCTTTCCGCCGGCGTTTCCCTCGTCGTCGAGCCATGGATTGGGGGTGGCGGACGCGGTGGCGCTCGGTCGGGCATTGGGTCGTTTGCCCCGCTTGCTGGTGGTCATCGGGGTCGAGGGGGCTGCCTTCGAGGGCGAAGGGCTGTCACCCGAGGTGGCGGCCGCCGTGGACGATGCCGTGGGCGCGGTTCTGGAAGTGATGTCGAATGCATGAGAACCACACCGCGGCAGATCTCGTCCGCGCCGCCGGGGTCGTGGCGTTGGAGGAGGGGGCGAAGCACGTCGTGGGGATGACGGTGCGCATCGGGAGTCTCAGCCACATCGACCCGGAGTCCCTCCGTCATCAGATCGAGTGGCACGCCAAGGGGACCATGGCCGAGGGTGTGCAGGTCGCGGTCGAGACGGGCGCGCCGTTCTCGGTCGAGCATCCCGATCGGCATGCATCCGACGTGGTCCTGGTATCCGTCGACGTGGGCAGGTGAAGGATGTGCCTTGCCGAGTCGGGCGTGCTCACAGAGGTCGAGGGCACGGGCGTGAACCGGGTCGGGACGCTGCTGACCGATCAGGGGACGATGAAGGTCGCCCTGACCTACCTCCCCGAGGCCGTCGAGGGTGACCACATCCTGTTCCACAGCGGCATCGGGTTCCGGATCGTCGCGGCGAGCGCCGCCGCCATGAACCCGGAGAGCCGGTAGTCCGGAGGAGTGGGGCTTCGGGGGTAACCCGCGAGTGGTCGGTAGCGTACCGGTATGGCTTGGAGGGGAGTCGTCAAGGGTGTGGCGGTCGGCACCCTCGTCGTGTGCTCGGTGGTCGGCCTCTGGTACGGGGCGGTCTACGCCCTCTTCGGGCGATGGCAGGCGGTGATCGCCATCGTCGTGTTCATCGTGGCGTTTCGCGGGCTGATCTGGGCGTTCGACATCATGTGGGGACGCCCTCCGGTGTTTTCCAAGCGCCCCTGGGAGCGGCCGTGGGAAGAGGAGAAACGGCCGCCCGGGGGATAGGGGAGTTCCCAGCTTCCAGCTTCCAGCTTTCAGCCAGCTGCCCGCTACCGGCTGCCAGCAAGAACGACGCCCGACACCCGTCACCCGTCGCCGGCTAGAGCGTTGCCCGCAAGAGGGTTACCCGTTGTCCGTTACCCGTTTCCAGGAAGAAACGCGATGACGGTCTGTCGAATTGCGCGTTGCGCATTGCAAGTGGCGAATCACGAATCACGAACTCCCCACCGCCCCGTCAGCGATTGGCGGCGCCGTATCTCCGCAGCCTGAGGGAGTTCGAGACCACCGACACGCTGGACAGGGCCATCGCCGCCCCGGCGATCATCGGATCGAGGAACCCCAGGGCGGCGAGCGGGATCATGGCGGTGTTGTAACCGAATGCCCAGAACAGGTTCTGGCGGATCACCCGAAAGGTGGCCGCGGCGAGGCCGAGTGCCACATCGGCCAGGGCGGGGTCGCCCGACATCAGCACGACGTCCCCCGACTCGATGGCCACGTCGGAACCCGTTCCCACCGCCATGCCCAGGTCGGCGGTGGTGAGCGCCGGGGCATCGTTCACTCCGTCGCCGACGAAGGCCACCCGCCGCCCGGTGCGCTGCAGCCGGAGTACCTCATCCGCCTTCCCGCCGGGTAGCACCTCGGCGATGACCGATCGGATCCCCACCTCGGCGGCGATCGTGTCGGCGGTCCGCCGGTTGTCGCCGGTCAGCATGGTGACCTCGAGCCCTCGGGCACCGAGGCGTCGCACCACGTCGGCGGCACCCGGCCGGATCGAGTCGGCGACGGACAGGGCGGCCCGCACCTCGCCGTCCCATCCCGCCAG
>JAZDHM010000193.1:0-2063 GCA_043805935.1 Actinomycetota bacterium | reverse complement strand
CCGGGCTCGGCCCGGCTTCGCTCACGTGTACGCGTTGTACAGCGATCCGACCAGGTAGGAGATCCCGGCCCCGGCGGCGGCGATCGCCACGTTCTCGATCCCGCTGAGCCACGGGTTCTTCCGGGTGGAGACGGTCTTCAGGGCCCCGACGGCGAACAGGGCGATTCCAGCGCCGATGCCGCCGGCGACCAACCCCGAGGCAGCCGTGTTCACCAGCATGAACGGGATGAGGGAGGGAAGCGAGCCGGCGATGAACAGTATCCCCGAGAAGAAGGCGGCCCGGAGCGGCTTGCGTCGTTCGGTCTCCACCACGCCGAACTCGATCGCCATCATCGTCTTGATGAGGGCCTCGTCGTCGTTGTCGAGGGCTCGGACGACGTCGTCCACCTGGTCGGTGGGGAGGCCCATGGCGCCGAACATCTCGCGTATCTCGGCGAGCTCGTGGGGACGGTGGTACTTGATGTGCTCCCGCTCCAGCTCCATCTCGGAGTCGAAGACCTCTTCCTGCGATTTGGTGGCGATGTACTCGCCGGCAGCCATCGAGATCGCCCCGGCGACGGCGCCGGTGAGCCCGGCGAGCAGCACCTCGCGGGGCTGGAGGCCTCCGCCGACGACGCCGACGACGAGGAGGAAGATGGAGACCAGCCCGTCGTTCACGCCGAGGACTATGTCCCGCATGTACTGGCGGGTCGGTCCGATGTGAGGCCGGTACGGCGGCGTGATCGTGGTGTCGGCGACGGCCATCGGCGGGATTGTAAAGGCGGGCCGTGCCCCCTCCCATTCCGATGGGAGTGGGCGTCGGGTGACGGGTGTCGGATGACTTCTAGCGGGCAGCGGGAAGCGGGCAGCGGGTAGCGGTGGCCGGTGTCGGGCGACGAGCGATGGGCGAATTCCGGCCGAGCGGTCAGGCGACTTCGATCCTTTCTTTCGGGGAACGGGTAACGGGCGACGGGCGACGGGTGACGGGTGACGGGCGACGGGTGACGGGTGACGGGTGACGGGCAGCAGGTAGGCTTTGGCCGGGCATGCGCCGCCTCATCGTTCTCATCGCCGCCTTCGCTCTCTTCTTCCCCGGGGCAGCCGTCGCCCAAGAGACGCCGAGTCCCTCACCGCGATCGCCTGCCGAGTTGGCGGCCGCAGTGCAGCAGGAGACCGACTTCTTTACCAGCGTCCCGTCGGCCTTCCTGCCCGCCAGCGACCAGGACGCCTACCGCAACTATCACCTCTCCCGGGTCGACCTCTTCATCGGCTCGATCCGCCAGGAGGCTCATGCCGCCCTGGCCTCGCGGATCACCGACGCCGCGCTGGCGGCGGCGATCTGGGAGCTCGATGGTGCGGCCACACCGAACGACGTCGCCACCGCCCTGGCGGCCAAGCCATTCCCCACCGACGACGAGGAGCGCTTCGCCCTGGACTGGGTGGGCCTCTATGTGGCCATCGATCGGCTGAGGTCGGTGACCGCCGGCGAGCGCCCCGTTCGGGTGTGCCCGGTGGCGGGCACCACGTGGTTCGTCGACGACTTCTCCGAGCCTCGGCCGTGGGGCCGCTCACACACCGGCATCGACCTCAATGGCGAGTTCGGAACTCCCCTGCAGGCGATCGAGGCCGGGATAGTGGTTCAAGCGAACTGGCATTGGGCCGGCGGCCGGCAGGTCTGGATCCGCGCCGACGCCACCGGGGACGTCTACTACTACGCCCACCTCGAGTCCTGGGCGACGTGGATCTGGACGGGGACGAGGGTGGAGGCCGGCGACGTCATTGGCACCCTCGGCTGGTCGGGCGACGCCGACGCCGCCCATCTCCACTTCGGGTGGATGCCGGGCTCGGGCGACGTCGACCTCGACAACCTTCAGGACGCCTATCCGTTGCTGCTGGAGATCTGCCGGTAACCAACCCATCGGCTGGGTCGATTGGCGGTTGCTGTTGACGGCACCGTCCCCCATGGGAGGGTATGCGATTCAGCCTTCGAAGCGGCCTACCAGTCTCCAGCACGCCTGGGCCGTGCCTCAGGGACACCGGGCGGTCCCGGGGACTATCGTCGGACGAGGAGCCAGTCCGGTTTC
>JAZDHM010000192.1:0-4328 GCA_043805935.1 Actinomycetota bacterium | reverse complement strand
CCTGACCACCCTGCGCACCCTTGCCGAGCTGATGCTCTGAGCGCCTACCGCCTGGCGGCCAGGTGGTCGGCGACGAGCCAGGCCACACCGCCGATGATGAATGCCCCGAGGCCCCACAGCGCCCACGCGTACGACCCGTAGGCCGCGGCGGCGAACAGGCACCCGGTGCCGGCAAATGCCGCCACCGCCGATGCGGCCGACAGCGGGCCCGACATCCAACGGGGGAGCGCGGCGGCGAGGCGAGCCAGCAGCATTGCCGGAGGCAGGCTACCCCACCTACATTTCTGCCTCGGAGGGAGGACTCGATGGACGACACGGTCGACGCGGTCGCCGCGCTGCTCAGGCAGATGGCGCGTGATCACCACCAGGCGTACCTCGCCACCGACGGCGCCGATCCCGACTGGCCGTGGTGGTATGCCGAGCACCTGGTCGATCCGCTCGTCGAGCTCGGCGTGTCCCTCACTCGGAGCGTGATCGTGTTCGTGCTCGTGGGCGCCGAGCGCGACCTTCCCGACGCCGGGAGCGGGTGGCCGCAGGCGTACGCCCGGCGGCTGGTCGCCGAAGCGGGATGACGATCAGAGAGGCGGTCGACGCCGGTGACCTGGATCGGCTCACCCGTCTCGTCGACGGCCTGTGCGCGTCGCGCGACTGGGATGGAGTCGTCGAGCTGCATGACCGCTGCCGCCACGCCATCGAGCGCGGCCTCCAGTTGTGGCCGGCCGCCGAGTTCGCCGAGTACCGGCTCGCCCTGGAGGCTCCCGGCGCCTACGCCGGCCCGGTTCTTGTGGAGGGCGCCGGGCGGTTCGCCCTCGGGCCGCTCTGGGAGGTGGCGGCCAGCACGCACACCTGGTCGGAGCTGGCCCCGCACGTGCCGCCGGGGCCGGCGCGGGCCTTGTGCGCCCACGAGCGGGTGATCCGGGGCGAGGATCTCAGGCGGGACGGGTCGGTCGACGCCGGGGTGGTCGACCTCCCGCTCCTGCTGGCGCCTTGGGAGCACGGCTACACGGTGGCCGAGTACCGGTCGACCAAGGCGTCGTTCCCCACGCCGTCGCGTCCCCCGCTGGTGCGGACGGCCCTCCCCGCGCCTGGAGCTGCGGTGGCCGACGAGACGGTGGTGGAGGCCCTGGTGGCGCTGGCGGCGCCCTGGTCGGAGCAATCCAACGGAACGGTGGCCGCAGTTGCGGTCACCGGGGCCGCCGAGCAGGCCATTGCCGCCCTGGGGCACGCCGAGGCCGCCCTCGTCGGTGTCGACGCCCCGACCGCCATGGCGGCGATGGTGTGGACCTGCGCCAGCGGCGGCGCGTACGGACGGAGGCGAGGCACGCCGATGGGACGGTTCGGTGCGTGGTGGGCGGCCGCCGCCATCGGCGGGCTGGAATGGCCGCCCGACCCGGAGGCATTCCTCGGCACCTTGGAGGAGGTGCGGTGGGTGGTGTGGGAATCGGTGGAGGCGGCCCCGGGATGGTCGGGATCCGTGGCCGCGGAGCGCGACGGCAGGGCATGGGCGTTGCTGGCGATCGACCGGCATCGGGAGGGCGACGCCCCCGAAGAGGCGAAGACGTGATCGCGTTGGAGCCGATCCGCGCCGTCCGGCGCGTATCTGTGGCGCGAACGTCCCGGTCGAGAACCTGGTGTGGGTGGCGGGGTGGTTCTAGACGGTCTCCAGCAAGAGCGGCGGAGCGCAGGCCACCGGGCTCTGTTTCTGTCTAATCGCGAATTGCGAATCGCGAATCGCGAATCGAATTGCGCCGAGCGAAGCGAGGCCTCACCCGGGGACGTAGTCGGGCAGCTCGGTCTCGACGTTGCGGAGCCGGGGCAGGGCGTAGCCGAGCAGGGCGATGGCTCCGGTCAGCACCCCCGACAGCACGAACATGAACGCCACCCCGCGTCCCGGGCCGGTGCCGATGACGGCGCCCACCGTCGATGCCAACGCCCCATCTTTGGCGAGCAGCGGCTCGAACACCCTGTCGGCCAAGGGGCCGGAGGCCAGCATGGCGATCGGAGCGATCCCCGATGAGATCATGCGGCGGATGGCGAACACCCGCCCCTGGACGGCGGGCGGGACCTTGAGCTGCCACAGCACCTGGCTGGCGGTGTTGGCCACCGGGACGACCGCCATGAGGACGAAGGCCGAGGCGGCGATCACCGGGACCGAGGCGCGCACCCCACACAGGATCACGCCGATCCCCGCCACGGTGATGGCGATCATCATGCCCCGCACCCTCCGCTTGGGGCCTCCCCAGGCGCTGACCGCGATGCTTCCCGCCACAGCCCCGATGCCGGCCGCCGACAGCACGCCTCCCGCCGATGCCTCGGATGCGAAGGCCAGGACCAGCGGGAAGAAGAGCACGTTGATGAACGCCAGGCTGAAGTTGACCGCGGCGTAGATCCACAGCAGGCCGAGGAGGCCGGGGCGGTCCTTCACCCACTTCCATCCGGCGGCGGCGTCGCCTCTGACGGTCCCGGTCGACGTCTCGGCGTGCCCTTCCGGACGCGGGAACCGCACGATGGCCAGGGTGGCGACGGCGACGACGAACGTGGCGAGATCGACGAAGAGCACCCCGGGGAGGTCGAAGGCGGCCAGGAGCACGCCGGCGAGGATCGGGGCGATCACCAGGGACAGCCCGTCGTTCAGCTGGACCAGCCCGTTGGCCCGGCCCAACTGAGCCTTGGGCACCAGCAGCGGGATCGATGCCATCCACGCCGGCACCTGGAAGGCGTTGCCGATCGAGCCGACCGCCACCACCACGTAGACGTGCCACAGCTGGAGCGAGTCCGTCACGAAGAGGATGGCGATCACCAGCGTGCCGATCCCGGCGGCGGTGTCGGCGATGAGCATGACGATGCGGCGATCCCAGCGGTCGACCAGGGCGCCGGCGAAGGGGGAGATGATCGTCGCCGGCACCGCCAGGGCGAGCGACACCAGGGCGAGCTTGGTGACCGAACCGGTCTCCAGGTACACCCAGATCGACAGGCCGAACCCGGTGAGCGAGGTGCCGATCACCGACACGAGCTGACCACCACAGACGGTGAAGAAGGCGCGCACGCCGGTGACGGGACCGGGCGTGGTGGTGGTGTCGTGGGCCATTGACGCGCCATCCTGACATCAGAGTGATGTCAGGTCAAACGGTGCGGCGACGCGTCGAACACCTGTTCGATAGACTGCTCTTCCCATGCCCCGCTACGCCGAGTTGCACTGCCACAGCAACTTCTCCTTCCTCGACGGGGCCTCCCATCCGTGGGATCTGGCACGGCGGGCCGCCGACCTGGGGTACGAGGCGCTGGCGGTCACCGACCACGACGGGTTCTACGGGGCGGCACGGTTCCGGATCGCCGCCGCCGAGGTGGGATTGGCGACGGTGTATGGGGTGGAGGTGGGGCTTCCCCGTGAGCTCTCCCCCCTGATGTCAAGACCGGGGTGATGGTTGACAGTCGTGCGGGGACATCCTTGACAGTGTTCATGGGGTGGTGAGGTCAATGGTTCGGATGTGTTGGTGGCGGTAGTAGATGTGGTGGGTGCCGTCTGTGGTGGTGGGGGTGATGCCGACGGTGCGGCCGATGAAGGCTCGACCTAGTCGGATGGGCCGGTTGTGGAAGCTGATGTAGGCGTTGGAAGCGACTCTCCTGGTCTGGTAGCCGTCGGGGTAGTCGGTGGGTTCGATGACGCTGGGGTAGGGCCGGGGGGATGGCTGGTAGTGGTCGGCGGGGACGTCGAGGTTGAGGGCGTCGTGGGGCCGCTGGTGGTTGTAGACGATCCGCCACCGGTTGAAGGCGCCTTGGACGGCCCGATGGTTGTCCCAGGCGGGACGGGTGGAGATGACTTCCCAGTCCAAGGTGAGGTGGAAGCGTTCCTCCTTGCCATCGGTTTGGGGATGGAACGGCCGGCAGTGGATCACTCCGACACCGACATCGAGGAGCCACACGCCCAGCGGTGTCCACGGGTGGTGCAGGTCGTTGCCCCATGGTGAGCCGTTGTCGCACAGGATCTGGGTGGGGATCCCGTAGCGGGTGAAGGTCTCGGTGAGCAGTCCCTTGACGGTGGCGGTGGTCTGGTCGGTGCATGCCGCCAGGCACAGGTTGTAACGGGAATGGTCATCCAACAGGCCGAAAGGATGACACCGCGCCCCTGAGGACAACCCGAACCATCCCTTGAAGTCCATCTGCCACAGATCGTTGGGCGAGGGACGTTCCCACGACTGGTAGGCCCGAGGCTGCGCAGTGGGGCTCACCAGGCCGTGGCGGCGGAGGATCCCGGTGATCGTCGACGGGGCCGGCACCCCCCGATGACCCTGATTGACCAGCACCCGGTTGATCTTGCGGCCCCCCCA
>JAZDHM010000191.1:0-12927 GCA_043805935.1 Actinomycetota bacterium | reverse complement strand
ACGGGTCGCATCTGGAGGCGAGCTCAGCCGCCTCGTCCTCGCCGTCCGAGTTGCCGCGGGGGTGGCCGACGCGGAGGTCGTGGCGTTCGATGAGATCGACGCTGGTGTCGGTGGTTCGACCGCCCTCTCGATGGGGGAGCTGCTCGCACGACTCGCCTCGGGACGCCAGGTTCTCGTGGTCACGCACCTTCCCCAGATCGCCGCGTTCGCCGACAGCCATTTCGTCGTCGAACGCAATGGAGACGCAGCCGTCGTCCGAAGAGTCGAGGGGGACGAACGGTTGTCCGAGTTGTCGCGGATGCTGGGTGGGATCGAAGACAGCGACCGGGGGAGGGGTCACGCATCCGAGCTACTCGACCTGGCCGTGGCGAGGAAACCCTCGTGATGCAGCCCGCTCCTGCTACTGTCACTATCCCGAGGGACATGACCAAATACGTCTTTGTCACCGGTGGGGTCGTCAACAGCCTCGGGAAGGGCATCACAGCCGCCTCGTTGGGGCGGCTGTTGCGCGCCCGGGGGCTGCGCGTGGTCAACCAGAAGCTCGATCCGTACATCAACGTCGATCCGGGGACGATGAACCCGTTCCAGCACGGCGAGGTGTTCGTCACCGACGACGGGGGAGAAACGGACCTCGACCTCGGCCACTACGAGCGGTTCACCGGGCGCAACCTGTTGCGCGACTCGAACGTGACGACCGGTTCGGTGTACCAGGCCGTCATCCAGAAGGAGCGCCGCGGCGATTACCTGGGAGACACGGTCCAGGTCATCCCCCACATCACCAACGAGATCAAGACCCGGATTCGCCGGCTCGGAGAGCGCACCGAGGTCGACGTCGTCGTCTGCGAGATCGGCGGAACCGTAGGCGACATCGAGATCCTCCCCTTCCTCGAGGCGATCCGCCAGCTGCGCAACGACGTCGGCCACGACAACGCCGTGTTCGTCCACGTCACCCTCATGCCCTACCTGGCGCCGTCGGAGGAGATGAAGACCAAGCCGACCCAGCACAGTGTCGCCGAGCTGCGCGGCCGGGGAATCACGCCCGACGCCATCGTGGTCCGCTCCGACCGTCCGGTCGACGAGGCGGAGCGCCGCAAGATCAGCCTGTTCTGCGACGTCCCGGTGAGCGCGGTGATCAGCGCCCCCGACGCGGCCAACATCTACTCGGTACCGCTGACCCTCCACGCCGGGGGCCTGGACGAGGTGGTGTGTGCCAAGCTGCACCTCTCCACCCCCGAGCCCGACCTCGCCGACTGGCGAGACATCGTCGACCGCATGTCACGGCCCGCCGAGCCGGTGACCATCGCCCTGGTCGGCAAGTACATCGATCTCCCCGATGCCTACCTCTCGGTGGTCGAGGCCCTCAAGCACGGCGCCCTGGCGGCCGGCGTCTCCCTGGATCTGCGATGGATCGCCAGTGACGACATGGAAGGGATGCTCGCCGAAACCCAGCTGGCGGGGATGGACGGCATCGTCGTGCCCGGAGGGTTTGGTGTCCGCGGCATCGAGGGGAAGATCGCGGCCGTCCGCTACGCCAGGGAGAACCGGATTCCCTTCCTCGGCCTGTGCCTCGGGCTGCAGTGTGCGGTGATCGAGTTCGCCCGGTCACAGCTGGGCCTGCCCGACGCCAACTCGAGCGAGTTCGACCCGCTCACCTCGCATCCCGTCATCGACCTGATGGCCACCCAGCAGGCCGTCGAGGACATGGGCGGCACCATGCGGCTCGGCCTGTATGCCGCCCGCTTGGCCGAGGGATCGCACTCCCGCCGCCTCTACGGCGAGGAGCTGATCTACGAGCGCCACCGTCACCGTTACGAGGTGAACAATCGGTACCGCACCGACCTGGAGGCGGCCGGGATGCTGCTCGCCGGCATCTCACCGGACGACCAACTGGTGGAGATCATCGAACTGCCCGACCACCCCTACTTCGTGGGGTCGCAGTTCCATCCCGAGTTCAAGTCCCGGCCCGACGACCCCCATCCGCTGTTCGCCGGGTTCATCGCTGCGGCGACGGAGCGCCATCGGGCCGGGACGCGCGGCGTGCTCGATGCGCTCGAGGAGTCGGTCGCGGAGAAGGCATGATCCCGGCGGCGGGCGCCGCGGGGATCGAGGAGCAGGTGGCAGAGTTCCTCGCCTCGCTCCTCGCCGAACGGGGCCTGGCGCGCAACACGATCGCCGCCTATCGGCGCGATCTGGCCGCATACACGCGCTATCTCGCCGGACGGGTGCCCGGCCCGGAGCTGGTATCCGCCTTCGTGTCCACTCTGCAGCGGTCGGGGCGGGCGGCAACGACGATCGCCCGTCACGTGGCGGCGGTGCGGGGGTTCCATCGTTTCCTCGTGTCCGAGGGCCTCGCCGACACCGACCCCACCGTCCTCATCGAGTCCCCCCGCCGGCCCCGTCCCCTGCCCAAGGCGCTCACCGTCGACGAGGTGGCCCGCCTCCTCGACGCCCCCGATCCCGCGACCACCGCCGGACGGCGCGATTGCGCCCTCCTCGAGTTCATGTACGCCACCGGGGCCCGCGTCGCCGAGACGGTGGCCCTCGACGAGCTGGACATCGACCTCGATGAGGGAACGGCGGTGCTCACCGGGAAGGGCAACCGCCAGCGCATCGTCCCCGTCGGGTCCGTCGCCCGAGAGGCGCTCCGTCGCTGGCTTCCCGACCGTGCGGTACTGCGATCCGCCCACTCGGGGGCGGCGCTCTTCCTGAGCCTGCGCGGCCGCCGGCTCACCCGCCAGGCGGTGTGGTCGATCGTCCGGGCACACGCCGGGCGAGCCGGGATCCGCGTCGAAACGGTGTCACCACACGTGTTGCGGCACAGCACGGCCACCCACATGGTGGAGGGAGGGGCCGATCTCCGAACCGTCCAGGAGATGCTGGGTCACGCTAGCATTTCGACCACGCAGGTCTACACCCGCGTGTCGCCGCGGCACCTCCTCGAGGTCTACGCCACGACTCACCCCCGCAGCTGAGAGGCACCATGGTCGCTCACAAAGTCATCAAGGAACGTCTGTCTGAGGAGCGCCGGCAGCTCATGCATCAGCTGAGCGAGCTCGGGGCGTCCGAAGACGGAGCGCTGCGCGACGACATGGACTTCCCCGAGGGGTTTGCCGACGCTGCTGCGGCGACCTCCGAGCGCACCGAGGTGCTGGGCCTGGTGGACTCGTTGAAGCGGTCGCTGGACGAGGTCGACCTGGCTCTGGCCCGGATCGCCGACGGCACCTACGGCAAGTGCGCCAACTGCGGGAAGGACATCGGCGAGGCGCGCCTCGAGAATCGCCCGTCGGCGACGCACTGCGTGGACTGCAAGGCGGCCAGGGTCTGAAACCCCGGCGATGATCTCGGACAACGGCGTCCTCGACGCCGTCCTTTTCATCGCCATCCTGCTGCCGTCGGTGATCCTCCATGAGGTGGCCCACGGGGTCGTGGCACAACGGCTCGGTGACGACACCGCCCGGGAGGCGGGGCGGCTCACGCTCAACCCGATCCGGCACATCGACCCCTTCGGGTCGGTGCTGCTCCCGGCGATGCTGGCGCTGGCCCATCAGAACGTGTTCGGATGGGCGAAGCCGGTGCCGGTGAACCCGTCGCGCTTCCGGCGCAATCCCATCCGGGGGATGGCGATCACCGCCCTCGCCGGGCCGGCCACCAACCTGACGATCGCCCTGGTGGTCGGACGGTTCGGCCCCTTCGTGCAGGAGGGGGACATGCTCTACCTGACCAGCCCCGCCCTCGGGGCGCACGTCATGAGCGGGGTGCTCGTCGTCAATGCCGCCCTGGCGGTGTTCAACATGCTCCCGATTCCACCCCTCGACGGGAGCCGGCTGCTCCCATTGGTGCTCCCGCCGGCGGGCCGAAGGCTGTATGCCCAGATGTCCCAGTACGGGTTCATCATCCTGTTCGTGCTGGTGCTGGTCATACCCCGATCCCTCGCCTTCCTCGGGACCTTCATCGACTGGATCGTGCGGGTGGCGGTGTGAGCGCCCTCGGGTCACCCCGGCATCTGATCCGGCGCTTCTTCTCCTCGCTCCAAGCCGCCCGGCCGTCGCCGACGGAGCAACTGGAGGTGGCCCGGACGCTCACCCCGCCCGAGGCGGCCTTGTTCTGGGCGCAGCCGGCGATGGATCAGCGCCACGCGATACGGATCGCGGGGCGGATTCCCGCCGACTCGACGTCGCTGATCCGCGCCGCCCTGCTCCACGACGTCGGCAAGCGCCACTCGCGGACCGGGGTGCTCGGGAGGTCGGTCGCCTCCGCCCTCGCTCTCCTCCACCTGCCGGTCCGGGGGCGATGGGAGACATACCTCGACCACGGCGCGCTCGGCGCGGCCGATCTCAACGCCGCCGGGTCCGAACCCCTGGTGGTTGCCTTCGCCGAGCACCACCACGGGCGTCGTCCCACCGAGGTGCCTCCCGACGCCTGGGCGATCTTGTCGGAGGCCGACAACGACTGACCGCGGCGGGCCGGTGCCGGCGTTGCCCGTCCCTGGACGCACCGGCCGATACCATGGCCGGGCATGAGCTTCGAGGTCACCACGCCGATCTTCGAGGGGCCCCTGGACCTGCTCCTCCAGCTGATCACGGCACGCCGGCTCGACGTGACCGATCTGCGGCTCAGCGACCTGGTGTCCGAGTACCTGTCGTATCTCGACCTGATGCGCACATTCGACCTCGAGGTCACCTCCGAGTTCCTCGTCATCGCCTCCACCCTCATCCAGCTCAAGGCGCGCCGCCTGCTCCCTGGCGATGCCGACGTCGACCTCGACGAGGATCTCCTTCTCGCCGAGGAGCGGGACCGGCTGCTCTCCCGTCTGCTCGCCAACCTGACGTTCAAGGACGTGGCGGCCGTCCTGGCGCACCGGTTGGAGACGACCGAGCTGTTCGTTCCGCGGGAGGCCGGGGAGGATCCCGGCCGCGAGGTCCCACCGGCCGAGGTTCGGATCGGGGCGACCGCCCTGGAGGTGGCCGTGATCGCCGCCCGGGTGCTCGCCCGGCTCGTCGAAGAGCCCGGCCTCGATCATCTCGATCTCGACCTGCCCTCGGTGTCCGACGCCATCGCCGACCTGCGGCGGCGACTGGACACTGAGATCGAGACCGATTTCGAGCGCATCACCAGCCACCTGGGGCGTCCGATCGAGATCATCGCCTACTTCCTCGCCGTCCTCGAACTGGCCCGGTGGGGGCTCGTCGAAGCCCGCCAGGCCGGCCTGACCGGTCCGATCACCCTGCGCCGCACCTTCTCGGAGGTGGGGACGATGGTGAGCGAATGGGACACCGCGGGGTCGTGATGGACACCGTTGCCGCTCTCGAATCCATCCTCTTCGTCGCCGAGTCGCCGATTCCCACCGCCGAGCTGTCCGAGGTCCTGGAGATCCCGCCCGCCGAAGTCGCCAACGCACTGGCGCGGCTCGCCGAGCGTCTCTCGGAGACCGGAAGCGGGCTCGTCCTTCGTGAGGCCGCGGGGGGATGGCGCCTGTACACCCGCCCCGACCTTCGTCCATACCTCGATCGATTCGCCGCCTCGCCGACCGCTACCCGTCTGTCCCGAGCGGCTCTAGAGACACTGGCCGTCGTCGCCTATCGGCAGCCGGTCTCGCGCGCCCAGGTGGCGGAGATCCGCGGGGTCGACTCGGAACAGGCCCTCCACACCCTGGAGCGTCGCGGGCTCGTCGACGTCGTTGGGATCGCTCCCGGCTCCGGCCAGGCGGTCCTCTATGGCACCACCGGGCTGTTCCTGGAGAAGCTCAGTCTCGCTTCCCTGTCCGACCTGCCGCCCCTCGCCGACCACGTGCCCCCTGCCGCCGTTGTGGAGGTACTGGAGCGGCCCTTCCGCCCGGAGGAGCCATCGAACGGCTCCAGAAGCTGATCGCCCACTCCGGCATCGCCTCGCGCCGCCACGCCGAGGAGCTGGTCAGGTCCGGCAGGGTGACCGTCGACGGTGAGCCCGCCCACCTCGGGCAGAAAGTCGATCCGGACACGGCCGTGGTCCTCGTCGACGGAGTCCCGCTCCCGATCCGCCCCGACCTGGTGCACTACCTGGTCAACAAGCCGAGGGGCGTGGTGAGCACCGCCGAGGACCCGCACGCCGAGGTCACGGTCGTGTCCCTGGTGCCTGCGGACGTCAGGGTCTACCCGGTGGGCCGCCTCGACGCCGACAGCGAGGGGCTGATCATCCTCACCAATGACGGCGATCTCACGGCCGCGGTCACCCATCCCAGCCGCGGCGTCACCAAGACCTACCTCGCCCGCGTGAAGGGTTCCCCAGGACCGCGGGTGATGTCCCGGCTCGTCGCCGGAGTCGATCTCGACGACGGGCCCGCCCGGGCGGTGGAGGCGCGGATCGTCGATCAATCCGGCGGCGAGGCGCTCGTCGAGGTGGTGATGCGGGAGGGCCGCAAACGCGAGGTCCGCAGAATGCTCGCGGCCCTCGGCCACGACGTCACCCGTCTGGTGCGGGTGGCGATCGGCCCGATTCGCGACCGATCGCTCAAGACGGGGGAGTGGCGGCGGCTCACCGTCGAAGAGGTCCGCTCCCTGTATCGGGCCGCCGGGATGGGATGATCACTCGATGACCTCGTTCGCCGGGCCGGACGGCCCGTTCCACGCCGAGGTCACCGTCCCCGGTGACAAGTCGCTGTCCCACCGTGCCCTCGTCCTCGCCGCCATGGCGTCGGGGCGTTCCGTGGTCAGGGGAACGGGTCCCGGGGCGGACGTGGCCTCCACCCGGGCGGCGCTCGAGCGCCTCGGCGCCCGTATCGATCCCGACACCGTCGAATCGCCGGGCATCGGTCGCTGGCGCCCCCTCACCGACCCGATCGACGCCGGCAACTCCGCCACCACGATGCGCCTGCTCACCGGGGCGCTCGCCGCTCGACCATTCCGATCGGTGATCGTCGGCGACCGGTCCCTGATGGGGCGCCCGATGCGCCGGCTGGTGGGCCCCCTGGGAATCCTCGGCGCTTCGGTCACGGTGGCCGACGCGGGCACGCCACCGGTGGTGATCGACGGCAGGGCGCTGCGCGGTGCCGCCGTGTCGATCCCGGTGGCAAGCGCCCAGGTGCGCACCGCGGTCGCCCTGGCCGCCCTCCAGGCGGAGGGCACGACGACGATCGACTCGCCTCCGGGCTTCCGCGACCACACCGAGCGGATGCTCGCCCGGCTCGGTCTCGGCTCCCGCACCTCCGACACCGTCTTCCGAGTGGCTCCCGGTCCGATTCGCCCGTTCCGCGCGGTGCTCCCCGGCGACACCTCGTCGGCCTCCTTCCTGTGGGCTGCGGCCGCCCTCAGCCCTGGCTCGTCTGTCCGGGTGACCTCCGTCTCCCTCAACCCGGGCAGGACGGGTTTCCTCGACGTCCTCGCCTCGATGGGGGCCCGGGTCGAGGTCAGCCCGATGGCCGAGATGCTCGGCGATCCGGTCGGGGACGTCGTCGTGGTGGGCGGGCGGCTCCACGGGACCACCATCCAGGGCCTCCACGCGGTGCGTGCCCTGGATGAGCTACCGCTGGTCGCCGTGCTGGCCGCATTCGCCGATGGCCCGACCACCGTGTCAGACGCCGGCGAGCTGCGCACCAAGGAGAGCGACCGGATCGCCTCGACGGTGGCGATGATCCGTGCCCTCGGCGGTCGTGCCGAGCCCTCCACCTCCGGGTTCGTCGTCGAAGGGACCGGCCTCACCGGGGGAGTGGTGTCCCCGGCCGGTGATCACCGCATCGCCATGGCGGCAGCCGTTGCCGCAACGCGCGGCGGTAGGGTCGTCGTCGACGGGTTCGAGGCCGCCTCGGTCTCATGGCCCGGTTTCGAACGCGTCCTGGAGGACACATGGTCGTCGTCGCCATAGACGGCCCGAGCGGCGTCGGGAAGAGCACCGTGGCCCGGGCGGTGGCCGACGCCCTGGGGATCGCCTACCTCGACACCGGCGCCTATTACCGGATGGCGACCCTCGTTGCGCTCCGTGCCGGCGTCAAGCCCGATGATGGCCCGGGAATCCTGCGCTCCCTCGAAGGGGTCCAGGTCGACTACGACCAACGACGCCTCCTGCTCGACGGGGCCGACGTGTCCGGACGCCTTCGCAGCGCCGAGGTCACGGCGGCGGTGTCGGCGGTGTCCGCCCACCCGACGGTCCGCAGCGCGGTCGTCGACATGCAGCGGTTGTGGGTGGCCCGTCACGGGGGTGAGGCGGTCGTCGAAGGGCGCGACATCGGCACCGCGGTCTTCCCCGGGTCCCCGGTGAAGGTGTTCCTGACCGCCGACGCCGAGACTCGGGCCCGACGCCGCGCCGGTGACCGCGAGTCGGCCGGCAAGAGCATCGATGCGCTGGTCGACGCCATGGCCCGCCGCGACGCCGCCGACTCCTCCCGGGAGGCGTCCCCCCTCCGTCCCGCCGATGATGCGGTGACGATCGACACCAGTCACATGACTGTGCCCGAGGTGGTGGTCAAGGTGCTGGACCTGGTCGGGAAGGTTTGAGCGGCTAGGCGGCCAGCTATGCGCTATGCGCCATGAGCTATGCGCCATGAGCTCCCGTCACGTTTCCCGTCACCCGTCACCCGTCGCCCGTTACCCGATTCCACTTGTCGGTATGTCTGATTGCGCATAGCGCATAGCGCATCGCGTGACCGGCGACGGGTAACGGGAAACGGGCAACCGGCAGGGAGGAGTCACGCTCCCAGCATTGCCAGGGCCTCGGTCGCCCCCCAGGTGCGGTCCTCGTCCAGCGGTCCCGGCCGCCCCGGGTGGCGGGCGGCCACCCCGGCCTCCACCACGGCCTGTAGCGAACCCAGGAAGGCCCGCAGCTGCGGTGGCGGAGGAAAGTACTCGTCCTCCATCGAGACCGACAAGGGCTCGACGCCCGACCGCGGCGCCACCGCGGCGATCACCGCCCGCACACTGCTGTCGGGCGCCGACGCCCCCGCGGTCACTCCGACGGTCACCGCCCCCTCCAGCCACGCCGGGTCGATCGACTCTGGGCCGTCGACCCGGTGGACCGTGGCGCCGTGATCGCGCGCCACGCGCACCAGCGCCATGGTGTTCGACGACGTCGCCGAGCCGACGACCAGCACCACGTCGGCGACGCGCCCCAATTCGGTCACGGCCTCCTGGCGGTTGGTGGTGGCGTAACACAGGTCGCTGCGACGAGCCGTCCACAGCCCGGGGAACCGGCCCCTGGCATCCTCGAGGACCGACTCCCACTCGAACATCCCCAGCGTCGTCTGGGCGACCAGCGCCACGCGGGAAGGATCGTCGGCCCGGAACCCGGCCAGGCCGCGCTCCGGATCCACCAGCGTCACCGCCCCGGGTGCCACCGCCACCGTGCCGACGGCCTCGTCATGGCCCTCATGGCCGACGTAGATGATCTCGAAACCGTCGGCGGCCTTGGATCGCACCTCGTGATGGACCTTGGTGACCAGCGGGCAGACCGCATCGACCATCACCGCGCTGCGGGCGGCGGCGGCGGCCACCACCTCCGGCGCCGACCCGTGGGCGGAGAGCATGATCGGGGCGCCGGCGGGCACATCGTCGATCGAGTCGACGAACACGACCCCGGCGCGTTCGAACACCTCCACGACCGTGGCGTTGTGGACGATCTCGTGGAAGCAGTACACCGGAGGCGGGAACACGCGCACCATCCAGGTGAGTGCCTTGATCGCCATCTCCACGCCGGCGCAGAACCCCCGCGGCTCGGCGAGCAGGACCCGTTCGACCATCGGGCGATGGTAGGGGCCGACGGTGCGCTGTCTCCGAGCCGAATGGGGATGGGAGCGCGAAACCCATATCCTTGCGAGATGAGCCGCCTCCCCGTCGTCGCCGTCGTGGGCCGCCCCAACGTCGGCAAGTCGACCCTGGTCAACCGGTTCCTCCGGCGCAGGGCGGCCGTCGTCCAGGAGAAGCCGGGGGTGACTCGCGACCGGCGCGAGTTCCGGGCGGAGTGGACCGGCGTCCCGTTCATCGTGGTCGACACCGGCGGCTGGGAAGCGACCGGGGGTGGCATGATCGCCGATGTCCGGGGCCAGGCCGAAGCCGCCGTCGCCGGTGCCGACCTCGTCCTCGTGGTCGCCGACGCCACCACCCCGGTCGGTGACGACGACCTCGCGGTCGCCCGGATCGTCCAGACCTCACGCGTGCCGGCCGTGCTCGTCGCCAACAAATCCGACGGCGAACGAACCGACCTCGAGATCGGCCACCTCTGGGGGCTGGGCCTGGGCGAGCCCCAGCCGATCAGCGCCCTCCATGGACGCAACGTCGGAGACCTGCTCGACCGGGTGATCGACCTCCTCCCCGACACGGGGGACGAGCCCGAACCGGAAGCCATGCCGACCCTGGCCATCATCGGACGCCCCAACGTCGGCAAGTCGACCCTGCTCAACCGGCTCGCCGGCGAGGAGCGGGCCATCGTCAGCCCCGACCCGGGCACCACCCGCGACCCGGTGGACACGATCGTCGACCTGGACGGCGATCGGTACCGGATCGTCGACACCGCCGGGATCAGGAGGGCGGCGAAGGTGGACGACGCCACCGAGTCGTACTCGGTGGCCCGTGCCCGGGACGTCCTCGCCGGAGCGGACGTCGCCCTCCTGGTGGTGGACGGAAGCCAGGGGGTGACGCATCAGGAGCAGCGGCTCGCCGAGGCGGTGGTCGAGGCGGGGGCCGGATTGGTCCTCCTGTTGAACAAGTGGGACCTCACCGACACCGAGCAGAAGGAGACCACCACCGAGGACGTGGGGGACCGGCTGGCCTTCGTGTCGTGGGCGCCGGTGCTGCGCCTCTCGGCGCTGACCGGGGCAAGGACCCGGCGCATCGGTGCCGCGGTCCACCAGGTGATCGCAGCAAGACGCAGGCGGATCGCCACCCCTGAGCTGAACCACAAGATCATCGAGTGGCAAGAGGCCCACCCGCCTCCGGTGCGCGGCGGGCGGCGCGCCAAGATCCTGTACGCCGTGCAGGCCGGCACCGAGCCCCCCACCATCGTCTTGTTCGTACGCGGCGGAGAGCTGGCCACCGAGTACGTTCGATACCTGGAGAAGCAGCTCCGGGACGACTACGAGTTCCTGGGCACCCCGATACGCTTGGTGACTCGCACCCGACCCCGGAGACCCGCGATTGACTGAAGAGGATCGCTTCGCCGATGCCGCCGCCACGGCGCGCCAAGGCGGAAGTGCCAAGTACCACGAGCGCATCGCCGCCCAGGGCAAGCTCTTCGTCAGGGATCGCGTGGGCCTGCTGTGCGACCCGGGTTCGTTCGTCGAGGACGGGCTGTTGGCCAACGCACTGGCCGAAGGCCTTGCTGCCGACGCGGTGGTGACCGGCCGCGGGGTGGTCGACGGCAGGCCGGTGGTGATCATCGCCAACGACCCGACCGTCAAGGCGGGCTCGTGGGGGGCCCGCACCGTCGAGAAGATCGTCCGGGCTCTCGAAGCCGCCTACGACGAGCGGCTCCCGGTGTTCTACCTGGTCGACTCGGCCGGCGCCCGCATCACCGACCAGGTCGAGCTCTTCCCAGGGCGGCGCGGGGCGGGCCGGATCTTCTGGAACCAAGTGCGCCTGAGCGGCCGAGTTCCCCAGATCTGCTGCCTGTTCGGGCCATCGGCAGCCGGGGGGGCCTACATCCCGTCTTTCTGCGACGTGGTGGTCATGGTCGAGGGCAGGGCGTCGATGTATCTCGGGTCACCCCGGATGGCCGAGATGGTCATCGGCGAGCATACGACCCTCGAAGACATGGGAGGGGCGCGCATGCACTGCACCGTGAGCGGGTGCGGAGACGCCCTGGTGTCCTCCGACGAGGACGCCATCGCCTGGGCGCGGGCCTACTTCTCCTACTTCCCGGCCGACTACCGCGGCGATCCCCCGCTGTACGACTTCGAGGAGGCCGAGGCCATCGACCCGGCGAGCGTCCTCCCCGCAGACCCGCGCGCCGGTTACGACATGCGCGCGTTCATGCGCGGGGTGTTCGACGACGACAGCATCCTCGAGATCAAGGAGCTGTTCGCCCCCGAGGTGATCACCGCCCTTGCCCGGCTGGGGGGCCGGCCGGTGGGCGTCATCGCCTCGCAGCCGGACCACCTCGGCGGGGTGCTGTTCGTCGATTCCGCCGACAAGGCCGCCCGGTTCATCTGGTTGTGCGACGCCTTCAACGTCCCGCTGGTTTTCCTCGCCGACGTCCCCGGGTTCATGATCGGGACCGAGGTCGAGCGACAGGGGATCATCCGCGCCGGCGCCAAGATGCTCACCGCCATCGCCGAAGCGACCGTCCCGCGAATCTCGGTGATCGTGCGCAAGGCATACGGTGCCGGGCTGTACGCGTTCTCCGGCCCGGGATTCCGGCCCGACGCCACCATCGCCCTGCCGACCGCCGAGATCGCGGTGATGGGGCCGGAGGCGGCCATCAACGCGGTGTACTACAACGCCATCCAGGAGATCGCCGACGAAGGGGAGCGTGCCCAGTTCGTCGCCGAGCGGCGCGCCGACTACGAGACCGACGTCGACCTGATGCGGCTGGCCTCCGATCTGGTGATCGACGCCATCGTCGCCCCTGCCGACCTCCGCACCGAGCTGATCACCCGCCTCGCCTACGCCTCCAACAAGGACCGGGCGTTCTCCGACCGGCGCCACGGCGTGCCCCCGGTGTGACCGAACCCGCCGACGAGCCGGCACCACTCGGGTTCAAGGTGCTCCTCGCCGCCGCCGGCATCTACCTGCTCTTCCGCCTGGTGCAGGCAGTGGCCTGGCTGGTCGGACGCCTCCGGTAGGATTCGGCGTCCACGCGGGCTGTGGCGCAGCTTGGTTAGCGCGCTTGACTGGGGGTCAAGAGGTCGCCGGTTCAAATCCGGCCAGCCCGACAGAAGCAGCTACCAGCTACCAGCTGCCAGCCAGAGCCGGACACCGGTGACGGGCAGCGGGTGACCCTCCGTCAGCGGTTCGTGCCCTCCACCGA
>JAZDHM010000190.1:0-6234 GCA_043805935.1 Actinomycetota bacterium | reverse complement strand
CACCGCGATCTCCCCTCGGGTGCGGCTGCCGACGACCCCATCAACCAACAGACCGCGCTCATCCTGGAATGCGCGCAATGCGCCGTCGGTGCGCGGCCCGAATGTGCCATCCACCGGGCCGGGCTCGCGACGGAACTCGGTCAGGAACCGCTGCAGTTGCCGTACCTCCCGGCCGGTGCTTCCCCTCTTGAGGAGGCCCGTGCCCCGGAGCAACGCCTCGATGTCCCCCACCCGGTTCACCAGGCACACTCCGCTGCCCTCGGCAGCGCGCAGCGCCGCGTAGGGATCGACCAGGATGCCCTCGGGATCGAAGAGCTCGAGGTGCAGGTGGGCGACGGTGTTCTCGGCGTTCCCCGAGTCCCCGACCCAGCCCAGCAGATCTCCTGCCGCGACGCGCTCCCCGACGACGACGCCGGGAGCGATTCCCCAACCCGGGCCGTCGTCGGTGCCGGGGGTGTCGTTGTTGAGATGGATGTACCAGGTCTCCCAGCCGTCGTCGTGGTGAACCACGACCGCGCAGCACCGTGCCGGGCTGGGCCTGGCGTCACCGGGTGTCGTGTTCCAGTTGACGTAGGTGACCGTGCCGGTGGCAACCGCCACCACGGGGGTCATCTTGTCGGCAACGATGTCGACGGCGTGGTGCACGTCGTCCTTGCGCGGCTCCCAGAACGACTCCCAGAAGTAGTTGGTGCCAACCACCGGGAACACGACGGGGTAGTCGACGACCTCGCCGTAGCGATGCAGCGTGCCGTCGGCATGGTCGGCAGCGCCGGCGGGCGGCCCGGCGGCCATCCCGGCCGCGAGGATCGCGACAGCCAGGAGCGGCACACGGATGAATCGATGCATGGTTCCTCCGACAGGCCGCCCGCGCACCGAGCGGCCACAGACCACGCATCGGCAGGTTCCGGCAGAACCTGAGTCAGAGGATGCGCGAACAGATCGCAGGTCCCATCACGTGTCGGCTCGTCGACAAGCCGGCATGTGATCCCGGGGCGAGCCTATTGGCGTGCCCTCTCACTCGATCCGGCGGATGATCCTCCGAACCAGCCTCGGCCCCTCGTAGACCAACCCGGTATAGAGCTGTACGAGGGAAGCGCCCGCTTCCAGCCTGCTCCGGGCGTCGTCGACGGTCATGATCCCCCCACAGGCGATGACCGGGAGCGTGGTAGCGGCGACCGCCTCGGCGAGACGACGTGCCGCCAGGTTCCCCAGAGGGGCACCGCTCAGCCCGCCCGCCTGGTCGTCGGTCACCCCGGGCCGGGTGGTGGTGGTGTTGCCCACGATCAGTCCGGCCACGCCGGCGCGGGCCGCCGCCGATGCCACCGAGGCGAGGTCGGCGAGATCGGGTGAGAGCTTGACGAGCACCGGAGTCGCACCGGCAGCGCGGCCGACGATTGCCGCCAGCAGCGGCTCGAGCGCTGCGCCCTGGAGATCCCGAAGCCCGGCGGTGTTGGGAGACGACACGTTGACCGCCAGATAGTCGGCGAGCGGCCCGAACCGATCGACCAGGGTCAGGTAGTCGTCGACGCGCCGATCCGGTGGCGTGTCGGCGTTCGGGCCGATCGACACCCCCAGCACCACGCCACCCGGCCGGCGGCCACCCAGCCTGACCGCGACCGCGTCGGCACCCTCGGAGGGGAACCCCATTCGATTGACCAGCGCCCGCGCTGCGACGTGCCTGGTGATCCGCGGCCGCGGACTACCGGGCTGGGGGCGCGGGGTGACGGTCCCCACCTCGATGTGCCCGAAGCCGAGAGCGGCGAGCGCCCGCCACGCGGTGGCGTCCTTGTCGTACCCCGCGGCCAGCCCGACCGGGTTGCGGAACCGAAGGCCGAACGCGTCGACGCTCCCCCGGTTCAATGCCCGCCGCCGCAACGCCGAGATCGGGCGGGCGAGGCGCACCACCCGCAGCGCCGCCCTGTGCGCGTGCTCCGCATCCATCCGGAATCCCGCCGTGCGCAGCAGCCGGTAGGTCATGCCCCGAGGAACTCTTCGACCGCAGCTCCCTGCTCCGCCGAAGCCACACCTGACGCCACCAAGTCGGCGACCAGCCCCGCAAGTGTGGTGATGGCGTGTAGCCGGATTCCCGCCTCGGCGAGCGTGGGCCGTGCGGAAGGATCTCGCTCGACGAGCACCACGAGGTCCTCGACGGTCAGGCCCGCTCGCCGCAGGATCGCCGCCGCCTCGATCGCGCTCGTGCCGGTCGTGGCCACGTCGTCGATGAGGGCGACCCGCTCCCCCGCCGACCAGACGCCCTCGACCACCGCCCCGGTCCCGTGCCCCTTGGGTTCGGGACGGGGCCACACGAGCGACGCTCCGGCCTCGAGCGCCACCGCGGTGCCGATGCCGATCGCCCCATAGGGGACCGCCCCGACGTGGTCGAAGGCGATCCCCCGCAGGAGGCGGCCGTACTCGCCGGCGACGCGGCGCATGACCCCCGGATGGCCGGCAAGGCGCCGCACGTCCACGTACACCGGGGACACCACGCCCGAGCGAAGCGTGAACTCCCCGAAGCGGACGCAACCCGATGCATGCAGAACTCCGGCGAGGCTCGGCGCCTTCGACCGTGCCGGCCGCACGCGCCTGAGGCGACTACGCAGGTCGGCGGCCGCTCCCCCCGGGTCCGTCGCCCCGGCGATCGCCCGCGACACCGGAACCAGCACCCCGCTGCCGTCGGCGCGCAGCCCGGCCGCGATCGCCTCCGGATCGGCTCCCTGCACCCCCACGCCGGGAGCGAGAAACCAGTGCGCCGGGGCGATGGCGCGCACCCGCCCCATCGCTGCCGGGTCGGTGGCGGCGACCACCAGGCCGAGTCGGTCGGGCGGCGCCCAGGCGGTGGCCGTGGCCGCCACCCTCTCGGCGAATGACCCGCCGCCGGCCGCACCAGCCTCTTGGATCTCCGCCGAGCCCGGGTTCGACGTCCGGCACAGCACCCACACCCCGCGGCCGGGATGTGCCAGGAAGGGCTCGATGGCCTCCCGGCCCAGGTATGGGCTCACGGTGACGGATCCCGCCCCGACCACATCGAAGCATGCCCGTGCGTAGGCCTCGGCACTCGAGCCGATGTCTCCCCGCTTGACGTCCAAGATCACGGGGATCTCGCCGGGGACCGCCGCCACCACCTCGATCAGCGCCTCGATCCCGTCGGGGCCGAACGCTTCGAAGAAGGCGGCGTTTGGCTTGAAGGCCGCAGCAGAGGCAGCGGTCGCGGCGATCAGCGCCAGGCAGCTCGTCCGCGCCTCGCCGGGCGAGCCGACCCGCGGGTCGAGGCCGACACAGAGGATCGACCCTGTGGAGTTGACCCGCTCCTCGAGCGCGCCGAAGAACCCGGTCACGCCTTGCCCAGCACCATGGCCAGCAACGCCATCCGCACGTACATGCCGTACTCCATCTGCCGGAAGTAGGCGGCCCGCGGATCGTCGTCGACCTCCATGGCGATCTCGGTGACCCTCGGCAGCGGGTGCATCACGATCATCCGCTCCTTGGCGGCGGCGAGGGTGGCCGGGGTGATCACGAATGCTCCTTTCACCGCCTCATAGTCGGCGTCGTTGTCGAAACGCTCCTGCTGCACCCGCGTGACGTAGAGGGCGTCGGTGTCGCCGATCACCGACTCGAGGCTGTCGAGCACCAACGTGGGGGTCGCCGACTCGCCGAGCTCATCGATGATCTCGGCAGGCATGCGCAGAATCTCTGGTGAGACGAGGTTGAGCTGGACCTTGAATAGCGACAGCAGGCGGGCAAGCGAGTGAACCGTCCGCCCGTAGCGCAGGTCCCCGACCATCGTGACCGTGATGCCATCCACCACGCCGAGCTCCTCGCGGATGGTGAACAGGTCCAGCAGCGCCTGGGTCGGGTGCTCCCCGGTCCCGTCGCCGGCGTTGATCACTGGCTTTGCGGCGTAGCGAGCGGCGAGTGCGGACGCCCCGACCTCGGGATGGCGCAGCACGATCACGTCGGCGTACCGCTCCAGGGTTCGCACCGTGTCGGGTAGTGACTCGCCCTTGGCGACCGAGGAGTACTTCACCTCGTTGATCGGGATGACACTCCCGCCGAGACGCTCCATCGCTGCCGTGAACGAGGACGATGTCCGGGTCGATGGCTCGTAGAAGAGGTTGGCGAGGATCTTCCCCTTGAGTAGGTCGAATGTTCCCACCCGGGCAACCATCGACTGCATCTCGTGGGCGACCTCGAAGACGTAGTCGAGATCCTCGGTAGTGAACTGACGAACCGACACGATGTCCCTCCCGTACCACGGGGCATCGCGCTGGTCGCCGAACGGCAGATGGCTTCGGTTCACGGTCTCTCCTCTCTCAGGTTCCTTCCGGCGCCGGCGGCGCCGGTCACCGTTGCGTTCTCGAACACGGTCTCTCCGCGGAGGATCACGCGCACCACCCGGCCGCGCACCTCGCGACCCTCATAGGGAGTCCAGTCACAGCGGGTGTGCAGGGCGGACGCCCGGATCACCCAGCGGTCATCGGGATCCACCTCCACACGCGTGTCGGGCTGTTCGGGCAGGCCGAAGATGCGGCGCGGATTGGCCACCAGCCGGTCGAGCACCTGATCGAGGGTGATCCGGCCCTGGTCGACGGCGGTCAGCAGCAGAGGGAGCATCGTCTCCACGCCGGGGAGCCCCGGCGGCGGCGTTGCCGATGCCTTCTCGGCGGCCGTGTGCGGTGCGTGGTCGGTGGCGAAGCAGTCGATGACGTCCAGGTGGGCCCAGAGGGCGGCCACGTCGGCCGGGTTGGAAAGGGGTGGGCGAACCCCGCCGAACGGTCCGAGCCGCACCGCATCGCCGGCGTCGAGAAGGAGGTGGTGCGGCGTCGCCTCGCATGTCACCGGTAGACCCCGGTCCTTGGCCCGGGCGATCAGAACGATCTCATCGGCGCGCGACACGTGGCAGAAGTGGATCGGCCGGCGGAGCCACTCCGCCATCAGCAGCACCCCAGGGAGCGACCGCCCTTCGGCATGCACCACCACCGGCGACGACGACGGCCAGTTCGCCAGGTGAGCCCACCAGGCGTCCAGATCGGGAAGCCGAAGATCTCCAAAGGTCTGGTCGAGGTACATCTTGAGCCCGACGACCTGCCCGGCGATCGAGCGCACCGTCGCCGCGTTGGCTGCCGTCGCCGCGGCGTAGAGGGCGTAGTCGCAGCGCGCACCGGAGGCTGCCGACCGAGCGGCCACGTCGAGGGACGCCTGGTCGCCCACGACGGGGGTCGTGTTGGGCATGGCGAGGATCGTCGTGACGCCGCCGGCTAGGGCGGAAGCGGTGGCCGTGGACCAATCCTCCTTGTGGGTCTGGCCCGGATCGCGGGTGTGGACGTGGACGTCGATGAGCCCGGGAAGGCGCAAGGTCGTCATGTGCCACGAAAAAGGACCCCCACGAGGGGGGTCTGGTTGAAAAGGGAGGTACGGGGGACGTCAGCCATCTCCCCCCCGTCGTCCTGGTCCGGTCGCCACGTCGCTCCCGTTGCCGGCGCCTGCCGAGTGTATGCCATCGGAACCCTCCGGCCAAGCAGCAGACGCCGCCGGCCACCGAGGGCCACTCTGCCGGATCGACCCCCCGCCGGCATCGAGGAGGCTCTGGTCGGGTCGATCACGCCGTCGCCGGGGACCTTCTCCCCTTGCCTGCCGGCGTCCCGATCGGCGCAATGTGTCTCACGACTCTGAGAAAGGCGACCGATGGACGACCTACGCGCCAACCCTGCCCCGCTCGGGCTCATGGGATTCGGCATGACCACCGTGCTCCTCAACATCCACAACGCCGGGTACTTCCCCATGGACCCGATGATCTTGGCGATGGGCGTCTTCTACGGAGGGCTCGCCCAGGTGATCGCTGGGATTCTCGAATACCGCAAGGGCAACACCTTCGGCGTGACCGCCTTCACCTCATACGGCCTCTTCTGGATGTCGCTCGTGGCCATCATCCTCAGGGGCGGGGCCGACCCGGGATTCCTCGGGTGGTACCTCTTCCTGTGGGGTGTGTTCACCGCCTACATGTTCATCGGCACGCTCAACAAGAACGTGGCGCTCCAGGTGGTGTTCGGCACGCTGGCCGTGCTGTTCTTCCTCCTGGCGATCGGCCACTGGGCCGACTCGGAGACGATCATCAAGATCGCCGGCTTCGAGGGGATCTTCTGCGGATCGTCCGCCATCTACCTGGCGGCGGCCGAGGTCCTCAACGAGACCCGGGGCAAGAAGCTCCTCCCCATCGGGGTGGTCGCCAAGAGTTGA
>JAZDHM010000189.1:0-2309 GCA_043805935.1 Actinomycetota bacterium | reverse complement strand
TCGGGCTGCTGGGCGGTGAGAGACACGCCGGCGGTCTGCGTGTGGAAGCGGAGCTTCAGCGAGCGCTCGTCAGTGGCGTGGTACCGGTCCTTCATCCACCGCGCCCAGATCCGCCGCGCCGCCCGGAACTTGGCGATCTCCTCGAAGAAGTCGATGTGAGCGTCGAAGAAGAACGAGAGACGAGGGGCGAACTCGTCGACCGCCATGCCGCGCCGCATCCCGGCCTCGACGTAGGCGAACCCGTCTGCCAGGGTGAAGGCCAGCTCCTGGGAGGCGGTCGCCCCGGCCTCCCGAATGTGGTACCCGCTCACGGAGATCGTGTTCCACTGCGGCACGTGCTCGGCGCAGAACTCCATCATGTCGGTGATCAGCCTCAGGTGGGGCTTGGGCGGGTAGATCCACTCCTTCTGTGCGATGTACTCCTTGAGGATGTCGTTCTGCAGCGTGCCGCGCAGATCGGTCCACGCCACGCCCTGCTCCTCGGCGGCGATCAAGAGGAACCCGAAGAGGATCTGGGCGGGGCCGTTGATGGTCATCGACACCGACACCTCTCCGAGCGGAATCCCCTCGAAGAGCAGCGCCATGTCGTCGGCGGTATCCACCGCCACCCCGCAGTGCCCGACCTCTCCGAGCGCCATCGGGCTGTCCGAATCGAGGCCCATCAGGGTCGGCATGTCGAATGCCACCGAGACGCCGTGCTGTCCCTCGGCCAGGAGATGGCGGAATCGGGCGTTGGTCTCCTTGGCGCCGGCGAATCCGGCGAATTGGCGGATCGTCCATTGCTTGCCGCGATATCCGGTGGCGTGGATCCCCCGGGTGTACGGGAACGACCCCGGTTCTCCGACGTCCTCCGGAGCGGGTTCGCCGGCGGGGGGAAAGCCGGTCGGTGGCAGATCCTCGAACGACATCGTCACCCAGCGGTCACGCCGCTTCGGGGACGCTTCGTAGTCCTTCTCCCAATCGGCCCTGCTCACTCGTCCTCGCCTTCGTCGGCCCGAACCGTAACCGAGGTGCCGCAGTTGGGACACGGGGCGGCCGCCACATCGCCGACTATGAACGAGAAACCACAGGCGGCGCAGGTCACCCGGGGCGATGGCCGCTCCGGCAGAGGCGGGGGCGAAGGCGCCGCCGGGGCGGGTGCGGCGGGCCCCACCTGGTTGGGCGTGCCGCAGGCCGGACAGGCATACCGGCCCGGGCCGGGAACGTCGAAGCCGGTACGGCACTTTCCGCAGCGAACGATCACGACTCGGGCTCCACCGGGGCGCCCACCGCTCCGATCGACAGCAGGTACTCGGTCTCGACGGCGATCACCTCGGCGATGTCGATCGGCTCATACGAGCGCCCGGCGGCTGCGCCCAGGTCCATGAGGTACTCGATGGCTTCGCCGCTTCCCACGACCGGATGGCGGTGTTCGTCTCGCGGTGCCACCACCTGGTGGTAGTGGATGCCCCACTCGAGCAGGGACCTGACGTCGGCTGGCGACAATCGCCCGCGAGCCGCATCGGAGAGGCGCTCCCACACGAAGGTGGCGGCGTCCTCCACGAGATAGGCGGCGGGTTCATCCACCCGTGAACGCGTCGCCCCCTGCCACACCATCACGGCGAGGATCGCCAGGAGAAGGGCGGTGAGGACGGCGCCGGCGGCAACGGCTCCCATGCAGCGATCGTACCCTCGCTCAGCGGCCCGGCATCCGGGTGATGAGGCGCCAGGGAACCCGTGCCGCACCGGACTGGGGGCAAATCGGCGCCAGCTCTCCCGTGCGCAGGAACACGCGGTGACCATGAGGGTCGACGTACCACCCTCCCACGGGAACCGGGTACCCATTCCATCGGATCACCTGCATCGGCCCTCCGACTGGCGTCGAGTGCTCCTGCGGGTAACCTCGCCCCGGCGGCGAGTCAGATCCTCCAGGGAGCAGCATGTCGGTCGATACGGTATCCACGTTCCTGGCAACAGGCACGATTCTGCTGGGGGCGGGGCTGATCACCGTGATCGTGATCTGGGTCGCCTCGCTCGTGTCGGACCGGGCGGCCGCCCTCCTCCAGACGATCTCGGCATCGTTCGAGGGTGTCGGCCTGGGGCTGGCGTGGCTGCTCGCCGCGGGCGCCACCGTGGGAAGCCTCTACTACTCGGAAATCGCCCACATCCCGGCGTGCGACCTCTGCTGGTACCAGCGGATCGCCATGTTCCCGCAGGTGGTCATCCTGGGCGTCGCGGTGTTCCGGCGGGATGCCCGGGCACGGGTCTATGCCATCCCGCTGGCCGTCATCGGCGCGGGGCTGGCCGCCTACCACCACTTGATCCAGCAG
>JAZDHM010000188.1:0-2599 GCA_043805935.1 Actinomycetota bacterium | reverse complement strand
GCCACCCGGGTGGCGAAGGCCCGGACGCAGTGGAAGTACCCCTTCACGTTGACCTCGAAGATCTTGTCCCACGCCGCTTCGTCGATGCCGAGCATCGGACCGAAGTAGACATTGGTAGCGGCGTTGTTCACCAACCCGCTGATGCCCCCGAACTCGGCTACGGCGCGGTCGAAGAGCGCCTCGACGTCCTCCGGCTTCCCGGTGTGGGCGGTCACGGGCAGCGCGGACCCGCCGCTCGCTCGTATCGACGCGGCGACCGCCTCGAGGGCCTCCGGCTTACGCGAAGCGAGCACGACGTTGGCTCCGGCGGCGGCCGCGGCCCGGGCGATCGCCTCGCCGATTCCGCGGCTGGCCCCGGTGACGACGATGGTCCTGCCGGTGAGGGTGAAGTCCGCTGGCATGGCGCCGAGCCTATCCGCCGGCCGCGGCCACCAGGGTCTCGAAGAGGCGCAGCGACTCGGGATGTCCCGGACCGAGGTATTCGGGGTGCCATTGCACCGCCCACATCGGCCAGGCATCGTCCGCCGGCTCCAACGCCTCGACCACGCCGTCGGGCGAGTGGCCCGTCGCCATGAGTGAGCCGGCGATCTGGTCGACGGCCTGATGGTGGATCGAATTGACCTCGATCGTGGTGGCGCCGAGCGCCTTGGCGGTGGTCGACCCGGGGGCGACCTCGACGGAGTGCCGGGGCTTCGACGCCGCCTCGCCGCCGACGAAATGGTCGATGGCCCCGGCGATCCGGGTGCCGATGTCCTCGATCAGCGTGCCGCCAAGGGCCACGTTGATCACCTGCATCCCGCGGCAGATGCATAGGGTCGGAAGCCGCCGTCCTGCCGCCACCCGAGACAGGGCGAGTTCGAAGTCGTCGCGCGCCGGGTCGACGCCGTAGATCGACGGATGTGGGGTCCCGCCGTACCGAGCCGGGTCGACGTCGCCGCCCCCCGAGAGGATGACCGCGTCGAGCCGATCCAGCAGCGCCGGGATGGCCTCCGGGGCGACAGGGGTGAGCAGGACGGGGATGGCGCCCGCCGCCCGCACCATGGTCGTGTACGTGGGGAGCACGGCGTGGCCAGGGACGGGGCCGGCGTCGGTGCGCACCGGGCGGAGCCCGGAAGTGATCCCGATGATGGCGGGCATGGGGGAGGAGGGTAGATCGTCGCCCGTCACCCGTTACCCGTTAAGACATGCGGCGAAAAAGCGCCCAGCCCCGTCCTAAGCCTCTACTCGTCTTGAGTCCGATCACGGCGGCGCGCTGTGTGTGAATCACCGCGCGCGGCGCACGACACAGGGCTCTGCTGACCCACCACGAGAGGTCAGGCGCTCCAATAAGGCCGCGGGTCTTTACCCGTTAAGACATGCGGCGAAAAAGCGCCCAGCCCCGTCCTAAGCCTCTAGTCGTCTCGAGTCCGATCACGGCGGCGCGCTGTGTGTGAATCACCGCGCGTGGCGCACGACACAGGGCTCTGCTGACCCACTACGAGAGGTCAGGCGCTCCAATAAGGCCGCGGGTCTTAAGGGGAAGCGAGGGACGGGCATCGACTCGAACCCCACACCTCATAGCCCGCGGTAGGCTCTTCTACCAACATCCCGTGCGCAGACTCCTCACCATCCTCGTCGGCCTCTCACTCGTGTTCACCGCCGCGCCCGCCGAGGCGGAGGTGACCCAACAGCAGCTCAGGGACGCCCGAGCGGAAGCGAACGCCAGGGCGGCGGAGCTGTCGGCCCAGCTCGAGGAGCTCGATCAGATCCAGAGCCAACAGGCGGCGTACGAGGCTCAGATCGCGGGTCTTGAGGAGCGGATCACCGATAGACAGCGGGAGATCGCCCTCTCCGCGCTGGCCGCCAAGGAGCAGGCCAGGGCGATGTACGTGAGCGCCGGATCGTCTGCCGTGCAGGCCGCGGCAACCCCTGAGGGCATCACCCGTCTCGGCACGAAGAACGCCTATCTCGAGGTGGTGGTGGACACCGACACCGACGCGGCCAACCGGCTCACCTTCCTCCAGGAGGATGCCGCCGCCCTTCAGGATCAGCTGCAGCCGCTCGTCGCGCAGCAGGAGGACCTCGCCAATCAGGCCTCGGCACTGAGCGACGAGATGCAGCAACGGCTCAGCGAGGCCAACGACGAGTACCAGGCCCTCTACTCGCAATGGCAGAAGGAAGAGGCAGCGCGCCAGCGCGCCGCGGCCTTGGCTGCCCAGCGCGCCGCTGCTGCTGCATCCGGCCGCTACAACGGCCCGATCGATGCCACCGGTCGGATGTGCCCGGTTGCCGGGCCCACGTACTTCCGCGATTCGTGGGGTGACCCTCGACCCGGAGGGCGGGCGCACCACGGCACCGACCTGATCGCGGCTGAGGGCACCCCGCTCGTGGCGATCGAGAACGGCTCCGTCTGGAGCGTCGGATACAACTACCTCGGCGGCAACGGCATCTACATCAAGGGTGACAGCGGTGACATCTACTACTACGCCCACCTGTCGAAATACGTCCCGGGGATCTACGCGGGGATGAGGGTCGCCGTCGGCCAGTACATCGGGTACGTCGGTCACACCGGAGACGCCACCACCCCGCACCTCCACCTCGGCTGGTATCCGGGCGGCTA
>JAZDHM010000187.1:0-11079 GCA_043805935.1 Actinomycetota bacterium | reverse complement strand
GGCCAATCCACCGCGTTGATCGCCTCGACCACCAGGGTCACCCCGGCAGCGCGCGCCGCCGGGACCAGCGCCGTCAGGTTCGCCGCCGCGGTCTCGATCGCCCGGGCCTGCCCGACGCCTTCGGGGAGCATGCCGGCGAGGACGTTGAGGCAACCGGTGTGGAGCGATGCCGCGGTCTCGATCGCCACCAGGGCCGCTTCCCGCAGTTCCGCCTCCCGGCCGGGCAACGCCAGGAGGCCGCGTTCACCGAGATCCCAGCGGCCCGGATACGGATCGAACAACACGAGCTCGAGGCCCAGCTCCTCGAGGAGCTCTCCGACCCTCGACGCGTCGAGGTCGTGCATGAAGAGCCGCTCGACGTGGCCGAAGCCCGCCGCCGCCGCGGCCCGGAACCGCTCGTAGGGGTCGTCGATCTCTGGCCAGAGCATCGTGACGTTCGCGGAGTACGTCGCCACCGCTCACACCTCCGGACCGGAGCCGGTGACGATGACCCCGGCCGTCTCTTCCCACAGCCGCACCAGAGCCGCCATGTCGTCGTCCCCCATTCCCTTGGCGACCGCCTCGATGAACAGCTGCTGGGTGAGCGCTCCGAGCACGAGGGGAACCCCGGCGCCGAGAGCCTCCTGCTGGATGAGCCCCAGGTCCTTGAGGATGAGCTTGACCGGAGTGGCGGCCTTGAAGTCGCGCTCGATGAACCGCGGGATGTTGCGGCGCATCATGGTCGAGCCGCCGAACGAGGTGCCTAGGACCTCCAGCACCACCCGGGCGTCGGCGCCCAGCTTCGAGCCGAGGACGGCGGCCTCCGCCACCGCGGCGGTGTGAACGCCTACGAGAAGCTGATTGAGCAGCTTGACGACTTGCCCCGCCCCCACTCCCCCGCAGAGGGTGATGTTGGCACCGAAGGCCTCGAGCACCGGACGGACGCGCTGGAGATCGTGATCACTCCCGCCCACCATCAGGGTGAGCGTCCCGGCGGCGGCGCCCGCCGGGCCGCCCGACATCGGGGCGTCGAGAAACCCCGCTCCATGGAGGCCGACCAGCTCGGCGCATCGCCGGCTCAGATCGGGGCTCACCGTCGAGTGATCCAGGAACACCTGGCCGGGGCTCGCCGACGGGGCCATCTCCGCGAACACCTGCTCCACCGATGCCGGAGTGGGCAGCGCCGTCTCGACCACCTCAGCGGACGCCACCGCCTCGGCAACGCCGCCGGCGATTGCCGCGCCCGCGCCGGCAAGCCGTTCCAGCGACGGTGCCGACCGGTTGTACGCCGTCACGGAGTGACCGGCGGCCAAGAGGCGAAGCACCATCGGCTCGCCCATCTTGCCGGTCCCGATGAATCCAATCTTCATGCCGAAGACTCCTCACCCGCGCTGCCGCGACGCCATCGGCCCTGGGCAGCCGGCGGCCGATCGGATCAGTATGCGTTGAAGACGACGGGCGGGGAGAAGATCGTCACGAACTCGAGCGGACCCGGGCCATAGGACTCGATCGCGTGCTGGGTGCCGATCGGGATGAACACGGCCGTGCCGGCCTGGAGATCGATCGACCCCTCGGGCGAGCTGATCTTGCCCGAGCCCTTCATGATGTAGATCGTCTCCTCTTCCTGCTTGTGGATGTGCCCGGGAGGGGCCGAGCCCTCCGGCCAGGTGCAGATCCCGATCGTGACGTTGCGGGCCCCGGTCGTCTTCGGCCCGATCATGTAGCGGACGTCCCGGCCGGTCAGGTGGAAGACCTCGGCCTCGGACAAATTGACTGCCTGGAGCACGCTGATTCCGCCTCTCCGTGGAAAAGTGCTTACATGGCGATGTTACCCAAGAGGCCGACCGGTCGGCCACTTGGGAAGACCTATGATTGCCTCGCCGGGAAGGGGCTCTGGGCGATCAGCAACGCGATGAGGCAACCCACCGTGAACGGCCTGCAGCGCATCGAGATCAAACGAGAGCCGCTGGCGTCGGAGGTCGTCCGGCGGATCATCGACGCGATCCTCTCACAGCAGATGAGGCCCGGTGATCGGCTCCCGTCCGAGCGCAAGCTCTCCGAGATGCTCGGCGTCGGGCGATCGGTGATCCGGGAGGCACTGAAGCCCCTCAGCGTCCTCGGACTGGTCGAGGTGCGTCAGGGCGACGGCACCTACCTGAGTGCCCCCGATTCGGGCATGCTCGTCCGAGCGATCGAGTGGGGCCTGCTCCTACGAGCCCACGAGGCCGTCGACCTGGTCGAGACGCGCTGCCACCTCGAAGAGGTCATCACCGAGCTGGCTGCCTCCCGGCGCTCCCCTCAGCAGGTCGAAGACCTGCGCCGCCTCCTCGCCGGCATGGAGGCCAGCCACGACGACATAGACCGCTTCGTGACCGCCGACATGGCCTTCCACACCAAGCTCTCGGAGTCCTCCGGGAACGGGACCCTGCAGCAGATCATGTCCGGGATCACGGTTCTGCTCGAAGCGTGGATCAGACGCGTCATGAACGAGGCGGGGAGTTTCGAGCCAACCATCCACGAGCACCGGAACATCTTCGAGGCGGTGGAGGCAGGGGACGTCGCGGCCGCCAAGACCGCTGCTGCCGCCCACATGTCACGAGCGCGCGCCCGGCTCGAACAGTCACTCGCCGACGATCCGACGGCTCCACTCGTCGCAGGCACCCCGGCCGATTGAGAGGTCGCATCCGCACATGCCCAAGACGCTCGCGCTCCTGCACACCACCCAGGTCTTCCTCAAGGTCGAGACGATGATCCAGGACCTGTTCCGCGAGATCATGCCCGACGTCCGGCTTCTCAACATCATGGACGACTCGCTGCTGCCCACGGTCGTCGCCGAAGGGCGCGTCGGCCCCGAAGTGATACGGCGAGTGTGCGCCTACGTCGAAGCCGCCGAGAGTGCAGGCGCCGATGCCGTCCTGTCGTTGTGCTCGTCGCTCGGCCCGGCGATCGACGTGGCCCGCGCCCTCGTGGAGATCCCCGTCATCAAGATCGACGATGCCCACACCGCCAAGGCGGTCCACGATGCCAGCCGGATCGGAGTCATGGCGACGGTGGCCAGCACGCTCTTCCCGACCATCGAGCTGATCAAGGCGAAGGCTGCGGCTGCCGGAAAGGCCGTGGAGATCCATCACGCCCTGTCGGACGATGCCTTCGACGTCCTGATGGCCGGGGACAAGGACCGGCACGACGCGATGGTGGTGGACGCCGCCCGGGCACTCGCCCCGAAGGTCGACCTGCTGCTCTTCGCCCAGGGCTCGATGACCCGCCTGGCGCCGCGGGTGGCGGAACTGACCGGCCTGACGGTGCTCACCAGCCCCCGACTCGCCATCGAGTACACCAAGCGGGTGCTCGACGGGATTGCCGAGCCCAGCCTGGCGGGCACCCGCTAGTGGTCCGTCGCTCGAATGGGGTGCGCGTATCTCCGAGGCATCGGCGTCCTCTGGCAAGGACGCACGACGAAGGCGCACTCGCAGCGTGCGGCGAGGAGGAGGACGCCGCCAGGGGCGTCGAGGGCCGGAGAGACGCCAGCATCATTCGAGCGACGGTCCGCTAGGCATGGCTTCGACGGCGAGGTGAGTGGCCGAGCATGACCACGACCGAGGATGCATTCATGAGCACGCAGGCGAATCCGATCGGGATGGCGGTCGTCGGCCTCGGAGGGTACGGCGGGCGGATCATCGAGCGGATCCTCGAGGCGGCCTCAGGCGACGACCACCCGCCGCGCCTCGTGGCCGTCACCTCGTCGAACCCGACACGCCATCAGGAGGCGGTGGACCGCCTCGAGGGGCTCGGGGTGGCGATCTGCTCCACCCTCGACGACCTGCTCGCCCGTGACGACGTGGAGGCGGTGTGGCTCCCGGTGCCCATCGAGCTGCACCGGCCCTTCATGGATCGAACCCTCGCAGCTGGCAAGGCCGTCATGTGCGAGAAGCCGGTGAGCGGTTCGGTCGACGACTGCGACCTCATGATCGCCAGCCGCAACCGCCACGGCCTCCCGGCGGCGATCGGCTACCAGAGCATCTACGACCCGGCGACCCTGGCCCTGAAGCGACGGATCCTGGCGGGTGACCTGGGCCGGGTCATCTCGATCTGCCTGCAGGGCGTGTGGCCGCGCGGCAGCACCTACTACCACCGGGCCCCGTGGGCGGGCAGGCTGCAGAGCAACGGCGTGTGGATCCTCGACAGCGCGTTCCAGAACGCCTTCAACCACTTCCCCAATCTGGGACTGTTCATCGCCGGACCGACGCCCGAGGAGAGCGCGGTCCCGGTGGGCGTGGAGGCCGAGCTCTATCGGGTCAACGAGATCGAGACCTACGACACCGCCAGCATCCGGATGACCCTGGACACCGGAGCGACCTTCCTGGTCCTCATCACCCACGCCGCCGTGGAACCACGCGATCCCACGATCACCTTCACCGGCGAGCGCGGGACGGCGACCTGGCGCTTCAACGGCGAGATCACCTTCGAGCGGCCGGGATCGACGGATGCCCCCATGCCCGTCCTCGACGTCGAGGCACAACGCCGCACCATGGTCTCCGCCTTCAACCGGCGGGTGCGCCACACCCCCGACCCGACCCGGGCGGTCGCCACGCTCGAGCAGGCCAGGGCGACGCTGGTGGCGGTCAACGGCGTCACCGAGGCGGCGCCGGTGCACACCGTTCCCGCCGCCCACGTCCGCACCGTCGACGGAGCAGACGGGTCGGTTACCCGGACCATCCCGGGGATCGCAGGACTCTTCGATCGCTGTGCCCAACGGGGCCAGATGCTCCACGAGGCGGGTGAGGCGGAGTGGTCCGTTCCCGCCCTGGACAAGGACCTGACCGGCTACCGGCACTTCGCCGGCCCCCATCCCGCTGCCGACTGACCGGGCCATCGCCGGCACGCTCAGGAAAGGGCGGCGATGAGCGCCTCCCCGACGGCGCCGGTGGTGGCCGTGCCGCCGAGATCGGGGGTGAGCACCTTTCCGCTCGCGGTGACCGCCTCGATCGCCCGCATCATGTCGCCGGCTGCCTCGCCGTGCCCGAGGTGCTCGAGCATCATCGCCGCCGACCAGCACGTGGCGATCGGGTTGGCGATCCCGCGCCCGGCGATGTCGGGGGCCGACCCGTGGATCGCCTCGAACATCGGTGGGTGCCGGCGCGACGGGTCGATGTTGCCGCTCGGCCCGAGGCCGATGCCCCCGACCACGGCGGCCCCCAGATCGGTGAGGATGTCGCCGAAGAGGTTGGAAGCGACGATCACGTCGTGCACCTCGGGCCGCAGGATCAACTCGGCGGCGAGAGCGTCGACGTGCACCTTGCGGGTGGCCACGGCGGGGTACTGGGCGGCCAACTCCCCAAAGATCTGATCCCAGAACGGCATGGTGTGGATGATCCCGTTCGACTTCGTCGCCGCCACCAGGGTCCGCGCCCGGGACGAGGCGAGATCGAAGGCATACCGCATCACGGCTTCGACCCCCCGGCGGGTGAACACCGACTCCTGAACGGCGATCTCGTCTGCGGTCCCGTGGTAGAGCCGGCCGCCGATCTCGGAGTACTCGCCCTCGACGTTCTCCCGGATCACCACGTAGTCGATGGGCCGCTCGGAACGCAAGGGACCCTGGATCCCCGGGAGGCGCCGAATCGGGCGGACGTTGACCCGCTGGGAGAAGCCGCGGCGGATCGGGATCAGCATCCCCCACAGCGACTGATGATCCGGGACCCGCGGATCGCCGACGGCGCCGAGCAGGATGGCGTCGCACGCCGCCAGCTGGGCGAGGGCGTCGGGCGGCATGAACCGCCCGGTCGTGAGGTACCGGTCGCAGCCCCAGTCATGATGGTCCCAGGCGAATCGCAGGCCGTGCCGCGACCCGGCAGCCTCCGTCAGCGCCACCGCAGGGGGCACGACCTCCTTCCCGATGCCGTCGCCGGCGAGGACCGCGATCCGCAGGGTGAGCGGACTCCCCGCCTCTGGCATGCGCCGGAGGCCATCGCCCGGAGTCACCATCGACGACGTGCCGCTCACGGCACCGACCGCCGGAAGCCGCGGAAAAACCGTCTCTCGCGTTCCACCATTTCGGCTCCGATCCAGACCAGCACCGCGGCGGCCGTCATCAAACCGGCGGTGAACAGCCAACCGGCCTTCGCCGAGAACGCCCCAAGGAGCGCTCCGAAGATCACGGGGCCGAAGGCGCCGCCGATCGACATGCCCGTCTGCACGACTCCCGTCCCCCAGGACGGCGCCGACGGGCTCCACTGCACGGTGGCGTGGTGGATCGTCCCATTCCACCCCCAGCCGCACACGAACACCGGGCCGCTGGCCAAGATTCGCAGCGGCCACGAGTCGGCGAAGGCGAGCAACACGAAGCCGAGCGCCCCCAGCAGCCAGAACACCACCAGCAGCCAGGCGATAGTGCCGCGCACCAGCCAGCGATCCGTGATCCAGCCGGCGAGGAGGCGTCCGAGGATGGCCGTCACGCCTCCCAACGCGAACCACACGCCGGCCACTCCGTTGCTGACCCCTCCCCTGACTGCCGAGTCGACGAAGAACGCCACCATGCCGGTGGTGGCCGCCGAGCTGCAGAGTCCGGCGATGGCAAGTGGCGCAAGACGCCGCAGCGATCTCGTCGCACCCCGGGTGTCCTCGTCGGAGATCCGGTCACCCGACCGGATGGTGCGCGCCGACGCCAGCACGGCGACGCCGAGGAGGGCGAGGAACGTCACGGTCCAGCGCCAGCCGATCACGGCGCCGATCGTCGGCACGGCGAACCCGCCGATCATCGCCGCCACGGGTATCGCCGACTGCTTCAACGCGAAGGCCTTGCCGAGGCGCTCCGGGGGAAGGGACCGGGCCAGCGCCATGTTTCCGCCCGGCTGGGTCAGGGTGTTGGCGGCGCCGCCGATGAGGACCGCGATGGCGAGCTGCCACCCGTTGCGGGCGATGCCGATGCCCACCAGCGAGATCGCCACTCCCACCGCGGCGACGGAGATGCTCCAACCCGCACCGCGCACCTCCCCGAGCCGGCCGGCCGGCATCGAAAAGAGCACCGACACCCCGAAGTAGCAGGCGACGATCGCCCCGAACCCCACCTCGCTCAGGCCGAGTGACGCCTGAACGTCGGGACCGAAGGCACCGAGGAAGAAGAGCGGCATCACCCCGAGCGTCATCGAGAGCATCACGCCGATGACCACCTTGCGATTCGGTCCGAGACCGATCAGCCCGGGACGCGCCGTCAGGTCGGCCACGATCGCCTCCGGGCGCAGGCTTGCCACGTGCGCATGGGGGGACGATACTTCATCTGGTCGACCGGTCGGCCAAAGTGGCCCGGGGCCGCTCGGAACCGGCATCTGCGCCACCGCGGCCGATGGGAATCGTTGGCGCCGCCGGGCGCCCAACCGAGGCGAGGCATCACCATGACACCGAGCACCCAACCGCCCCCCGGGCCCCTGACCGGAACCCGGGTCCTCGACTTCACCGAGCGCATGCAAGGCCCCTACGGGACCCAGATCCTCTCGGACTTCGGCGCCGACGTCATCAAGGTGGAGCGCGCCCAGGCGCTCACCCCCGACGGACGACCCGATGAGCGATACGGCTCACGGTTCCTCTACGGCAAGGATCCCGAGGACTCCCGCTTCTACACGGCCGGCTTCCTGTCGGCCAACCGCAACAAGCGGAGCATCGCCATCGACCTCAAGGCCCCCGACGGCATGGCCGTGGCCCGGCGTCTGGTGGGGGTCTGCGACGTGGTGTACGAGAACTTCCGCCCGGGCGTCATGAAGCGGCTGGGCCTCGGGTACGAGGCATGCGCCGCCATCAATCCGTCGATCATCTACGCGTCGGCCTCCGGCTACGGCCAATCGGGGCCCTACGTCGACCTCCCGGGCCAGGACATCCTCACCCAGGCGATCGGCGGCCTTGGGGCGATGAACGCCAACGACCAGGGCCGGCCGGTGCCGGTCGGCATGTCGATCACCGACGTCCTGGGCGGCATGAATGGGGCGATCGCGGTGCTGGCCGCACTGGTCCATCGCGCCCACACCGGCGAGGGCCAGCGGGTGGGGACCTCGCTCCTCGAGAGTGCCATCGCCGTCCAGTCCGAACAGGCGGTCCACTTCATGAACACCAAGGCCGGCGAGATGCGCCGCCGCACTCCCGGTCACGGCCAGGCGTACATCCCCGCGCCGTACGGCTTCTACGCCACCAAAGACGGCTACATCGCCCTCTCCAGCGGGCGGCACATCCGTCAGTACAGCCAGATCCTCGGCCTCCCCGACCTGAGCCAGGACCCTCGGTTCAACGAGTACTGGGCGCGCGAGGCAAACCGGGAGGAATTCGAGGGGATGCTCGAGTCTGCGCTCCAGGCGAAGACGACGGGCGAGTGGGTGGAGCTGATGCGCGCCCAGGACCTCTTCTGCGCGCCGGTGAACACCTTCGAGAAGGCGTTCGCGGATCCGCAAGTGCTCCACACCGAGATGGTGGTGGAGGTGGACAGTCCGATCGGGCCGCTTCGACTCCTCGGGGTCCCCTACAAGCTGTCCAAGACTCCGGCATCGATCCGCTCGGCCCCTCCGCTGCACAGCCAGCACTACCGCGAGATCCTCGAGCTGGCCGGGTACGAAGACCAGGAGATCGCCGGCCTCGTCGAGCGGGGAGTGGTGGCACCGCCGACGCTCCCTCCAAACGAACCGAACACGCGCTCCGGGGAGACACCCGCGAGCGCCTGAAGACCACAAGGAGTGGCACATGGTGAACGAGCCCGAGATCGTGGACGTTGTCGTCGTGGGGGGAGGTGGCGCCGGCTTGGCCGCAGCGGTCTCGGCGGCGCAGAATCGCGCCTCGGTGTGCGTCCTCGAGAAGCAGGATCGAATCGGGGGATCCACCAACCTGTCGGTTGGCTCCTTCAGCGCTTCGGGAACCCGCTTCCAGGCGCGCAAGGGGATCCAGGACCGTCCGGAGGACTACGCCGAGGACATGGTGAAGTTCGACTCCAAGCTGCTCACCGGCGACGCCCCCGCCATGCGCCTCCTCCTCGCCAGGGAATCGGCCGAAACGCTCCACTGGCTCGAATCGGTCGGGGTGGCGTTCAGCGGGCCCTTCCTCGAGCCGCCGCATCGCCTGCCGCGGATGCACAACGTGATCCCCAATTCCCGCGCCTACACGGCGCGTCTCGAGACGACGGCCCGACGGCTCGGGGCCCGCATCATCACCGGCGCCAAGGACACCGAGCTGATCACCGAGGGCGAGCGGGTGGTGGGGGTCAGAGTCGTGGTCGATGGTGAGCGGCGGGAGTACCGGGCGCGCGGCGGAGTGGTCCTCGCTGCGGGCGACTTCACCGGCAACGCTCAGATGCGCCACGAGTTCCTGGCGCCCGACGCCGCCGCCGCGTCGCCGATCAACCCGAACGCCTCCGGTGATGGCCAGCGTCTCGCCATGGCCCTCGGAGCGCGCACCAAGGGGATGAACGTCACCTTCGGTCCGCAGCTCCGGTTCCCCGAGCCTCCCAAGCCGGGCATGTTGAGCAGGCTCCCCACCTGGCGGTGGCTCTGCAAGCTGGAGGCGGCCGTGGTGCAGCGCGTGCCGACCGACTGGCTCAAGCCGGTGGTGAAGTCGCTCCTCATCACCTGGATGTCCCCCTCGCCCGACATGTTCATCCAGGGCACCGTCCTGGTGAACCGGGATGGCAAGCGGTTCTGTGACGAGCGCACCTCCACCGGATCGCTCGCGTTCGAGCCCGAAGGCAAGGGATTCCTGGTCTTCGACTCGCGCATCGCCGAGTACTTCAACGTCAAGCCGCACGCGATCTCGACGGCGCCCGGCATCGCCTTCGCCCAATTCGACGATTACCGGCGCGGCCGGCCCGAGCTGGTCCACGAGGCCCAGGACGTCGCCAAGCTGGCCGAGATGATCGGGGTCAACGGCGAGAACCTCGCCAAGGCCGTCGCCGACCAGGGGTTCGTGGCGCCCCTGTACGCCATGGGCCCGCTCTTCAGCACCCTGACGGTGACCGAGGGGGGCGTGTGCGTCGACGACCAGATGCGGGTGCTCCGAGAGGACGGCCGGGTGATCGAGGGCTTGTACGGCGCCGGCGGCATGGCCCAGAGCGGCATGCTGCTCAAGGGGCACGGCCATCACATCGCCTGGGTGATGACCTCCGGACGGCTGGCGGGACGAGCCGCCGCCGCAAGGGCCGGCGTCACGGTCTGACCGGCTCAGACCGAGGCGAGATAGCTCAGCGCGCGCGCGGATCGGCGACCCCAGGATCAGGTTTCGGCCTACTCGGTAGGCCGAAACCTGATGTACCCCGTGGCCTATACGCGCGCGCTCTTCAGAACCTGGTCGGCGAACCAGCTGGCGCGCGCCGCCGTCGACCCGGTGCTGGGACACGTGCCCTCGCCGCGGAGCTCGGCGACCACCGACTCGATCAGGGGCTGATGGGGCCACTCCGGATATCCGATGTCGTGGACGTGGACCCCGTCCCCGTCCTGCAGCGTGAACGGCGTCGGTGACGACACGGCGAAGGTGATCCGGCCCTTGGAGCCCACCAGCTCCATCTCGTCGACCTCCGACCCCGACGTGTACGCCCAGATCCCCGATCCGACGAGACCCGATTCGAACGAGAACGACACGCTCACGGTGTCGGGCGACGGATAGATGTCGCGCAGGTTTCGGGCGAAGCCGTGGACCTCCTTCACCGGTCCGCCGTAAAAGTCGAGCAAATCGATCTGATGGCATCCAGCTTCCAGCCAGCGGCCCCCGCCGCCGGTCGGCCCGGGGGTGTACGGCCAGAACAGCGCAGGCGGCTTCCCGCCCCGCTCCATCACCGGACGCCGGTAGGTGCGGACCAGGATGGCGAGCAGTTCGCCGATCGCCCCGGTGTCGACCAGCCGCTTGATCTCGACGAACCGAGGCATCGCTCGCCGGTAGTACGCCACCCACAGCGGCACCCGGGCCGCCTCCGCCGCGGCGATCATCTCGCGGCATTCGGCGAAGTTCCTCGCCATCGGCTTCTCGCACAGGACCGGCTTGCCCGCGGCGATCACCTTGAGCGTGTACTCCTTGTGCGAATCGGGAGGCGTGGAGACGTACACGACGTCGACGTCCGGATCGGCGATCAGGGCATCG
>JAZDHM010000186.1:0-2698 GCA_043805935.1 Actinomycetota bacterium | reverse complement strand
CCTGGAGATCAACTCGCACCTCGACCGGCTCGACGCCCCGGCCGAGGTCCTGCGCCGAGCCCACGACCGTCCCGGGGTGACCTTCGTGATCAGCACCGACGCCCACGACGTCGGCGAGCTGGCCAACGCCACCTGGGGGGTGCGCCACGCTCGCCGGGGATGGGTGGAGAAGGAGCGGGTGGCCAACACCTGGGCCCCGGCCAAGTTCCTGAAGTGGGTGGAGAGAAAGCGAAGGGGGCCCGTAGTCAGCGATTAGCAGTTGGCGATTCGAGGGAGAAGTGAACGCGTGACATGGCGCCGGCAACCGTCTGTCCAATTGCGCATTGCGAATCGCCAATCGCCCTCACGTGCCCGCCATCTGGAGCGTTGCCCCGTTACGCTCCTTCCCATGGACAACCCCGAGGCTCGCATCGCCCTGTTCATCGACTTCGAGAACCTCGCCATCGGGGCGCGTGAGGACCTCAACGGACATTCCTTCGACCTCAAGCCGATCGCCGACGCCCTCGCCGAGCGGGGCCGGGTGGTGGTCCGCCGCGCCTATGCCGACTGGAACCTGTTCGAGGAGTTCCGCCGGATGCTGTCCGATCAGCAGGTCGAGATGATCGAAATCCCCCAGCGCAAGGGGGCCACCCGCAAGAACGCCGCCGACATCAAGATGGCGGTGGACGCCATCGAGCTTTCCTTCGAGCGGGACTACATCACCACGTTCGTGATCGCCACGGGCGACAGCGACTTCACCCCTCTGGTCCACAAGCTGCGCGAGCTGAACCGGCGGGTCGTCGGGATCGGCCTGCGCGCTTCCACGTCGGCGCTCCTCCCGCCCGCGTGCGACGAGTTCCTCTTCTACGAGTCGCTGGAGGGGGTGGAGGCGCCGCAGCGCAAGGAGCGCAAGAGGAAGTCCGCCGACGGGGCACCCACCGCTCCCGTATCCCCCGTTCCGTCCGCGGACACCGCCGACCTGGAGCGGACCATCACCCAGACCCTCGCCGGTTTGCAGCGCTCGAGCGACGGCGTTGTGCTGGCGAGCTCGCTGAAGCGGGCGCTGCTCCGCAAGGACCCCACCTTCTCGGAGGCGGACTTCGGGTTCAGAGCGTTCGGCGAGATGTTGCGGCACCTGGAGACCAAGGGTGTGCTCGATCTGACCGAGGGCCCGGCCCGCGGGGACCCCGAGGTCACGTTCTTCGAGGCGGGCGGCCAGGAGGAACATGGGTTCGACCTGCTCCGCAAGGTCGTCGCCGGCAGGGGCAAGCCGGTGCCGCTCTCCGGCCTCAAGGACGCGTTGCGCAAGTCGGACCCCTCCTTCAGCGAGAAGACGTTCGGGTACGGGGGATTCCTGCAGTTCTCCAAGGCCGCCGCCGCCCGGGGTGTGGTCGACATGGAGTGGTCGGACGAGGCCGAGGACTACCTCGTCTCCATTCCTGCCTGAGTGCGCCCGGTCGCGCTGATCCGCGAGGTCGGTGAATCCTTCGACCGCTGTGTCACGACACGACCCGCAGTGCCCCCGCTCAACCCGGTCGTCGCCCGCCGCCAGCACGCCGGATACACCGCAGCACTCGAAGGGGGCGGCTTCGCGGTGCGGCGCATCCCGGCGGACGAGGCACATCCAGACGGATGCTTCATCGAAGACATAGCGATTGTCGTCGGCGAGTCCGCGCTCCTCACCCGCCCCGGCCATCCGTCGCGCCGCGGCGAGATCGGCGGGGTCGAGGAGGTGCTACGCGGCTTGGTCGAGATCGACCGGGTGGGGCCCGGTGCGACTCTCGACGGCGGCGACGTGCTGCAGGTGGGGACCACTGTGTTTGTCGGGGTGGGGCGGCGGACCGACGCCGCCGGCGCCGACGCCGTGGAGCGCTTCTGCGCACCGCTCGGCCGGTCAGTGGTGAGGGTCCACGTCGGTGCGGTCCTCCATCTCAAGTCCGCGATGAGCGCCCTCGACACGGAGACGGTCCTGGTCCACGCCCTCGGCGCCGATCGTGCCTCTCTCAGCCCCAAACGCGTCGTGGAGATCGGTGGCCACGACCCCGAGGCGGCCAATGTGGTGCGGCTCGCCGACGGGACGATCCTGGTGGCGGCCCACCATGCCCGAACGGCGGAACTGGTCGCCTCCCTCGGCTACCCGGTGGCATCGTGTGAAGTCTCCGAGTTCACCAGGGCGGATGGCGGGCTGACCTGCCTCTCGCTGCGGTTGCGCGACGTGTACCAGGCCTGAGCGCCGTATCCTCGCGGCGATGACCGAACAACCACAGGAGACGACGTCGGCCGAGGTCGCGGAAGCCGAGGAGGCTTCGGCATCCTTCGTCCAAGCGCCGAAGCTGATGCGCATCGCCTCGATGACCCGGGCGATGCTCGAGGAGATCCGCCAGGCTCCGCTGGACGAGGCGGGCCGGCGCCGGCTCGTGGAGATCTACGACCACACGCTCGCCGAGATGGAAGACGTGCTCTCGGAGGATCTGCGCGAAGAGCTGCGCGGACTGTTCAGCCCGCTCTCGGGTGACTCGGCGACGGAGGCCGAGCTCCGGGTGGCTCAGGCGCAGTTGGTCGGCTGGTTGGAGGGTCTGTTCGCCGGGATCCAAGCGACGCTGTGGAGCCAGCAGGCGGCCGCCGCCAGCCAGCTACAGCAGATGCGTATGCGCGCCATCGAGGCGCAGGGCCATGCCCCCTCCAGTGAACCCGCACCGGGTCAATACCTGTAGATGAC
>JAZDHM010000185.1:0-5606 GCA_043805935.1 Actinomycetota bacterium | reverse complement strand
GGACCGTCGGGACGCACCCGGGCGTGCAGATCGCCGGCGGCGAGCGCCGCGGTGGCCCGTCGCAGCCTGGCCACCGGGTCGACGATCGAGCGGCCGAGGCGATCGGCCCCGGCAACGGCGACGAGGATCAGAAGCAGAGCGAGCAGACCGAGGATGGACCAGGCGCGCGCCACCCCTTCGTGGAGGTCCTCCGCAGGCACGGCGACGCGGATCACGATGGTGGCATCGGCCGTGATCACCGGGACGAGGACGGCGGCGCCGTCGGGGGTGTCGGCGGTGAACGCGGTGCCGCCTCGGGACACGGCGACGTCGGGGTCGGCGGGGTTCCCGGTTCCCACGACGGTGCCGTCGGGGAGGAAGATTCCCGCGTTGGCGGGAGTCCCGAACGCGTCGAGCACCGCCCCGGCCGTGGCGGCGTCAGCCGGGGTTCCGCCGAAGGAGGTGGCAACCGCCAGGGCCGTGGCGATGGATCGAGCATCCGCCTCCGCCCGCGCCAGTGCCCGGTCCTCGGCCTGACGGCGCACCAGGATGCCTAGGGGAACGACGAACGACACGACGATCAGGGCGGTGACCGCCAGCGTGACTACCGCGAGCCGGCGTCTCACGACTCGGGCGCGACGAGCTTGACCCCGACCCCATATATGGTGCGGAGGTAGCGCGGCTCAGCGGCGGTCTCGCCCAGCTTGCGGCGCAACCACGACAGGTGAACGTCGACGGTGCTGTCGCCGCCGCCGTACGGTTCACGCCACACTTCGGCGAGCAGGTCGCGCTTGGACACGACGTCCCCGGCGCGTTCGGCGAGATGGGCGAGCAGATCGAACTCCTTGCGCGACAGTTCGAGTGGCACACCGTCGAGGGTGGCGACCCGCCCTCCCAGGTCGATGTGTAAGCCGCCCACGACGATCGGTGCCGAGGCCAACTTGGCCTCCGATCGGCGGAGCACGGCCCTGATGCGCGCCTCCAGCTGGTCGACGGAGAAGGGCTTGGTGACATAGTCGTCGGCGCCGGAGTTCAACAGCGCGACGATGGCGGTCTCGTCGCTGCGCGCCGTGGCGATGATCACCGGGACCTCGCTGACGGCGCGGATCATCTTGAGCAGTTCGGCTCCGTCGACATCGGGAAGGCCCAGATCGAGCACGACGACATCGGGCCGCTGGTCCACGGCGGCGGAGAGCCCCTCGAACCCCGTGCGCCTGGCGTCCACGGCGTGGCCGCGCTCGGCGAGCGCCTTGGCCAGCCGTTCGCGGATCCGCTGGTCGTCCTCGACGATGAGAATGGACGCCATGGACCGAACGATAGGACCTCCACGGTGGCCGCCCTGCGGTTGAGGAGTCCTTAACCCTCTCTTCGGATCGGGACACGTCGCCAGGAGGGAGAATGGCCTGGTGCTGAAACGCATCGGGATCGTGACCGCCTGGGTGGTGGCCACCTTCGCCACCGCCACGATCACCCTGGCCGCGGTGGGGCGCGCCGGGAGTGAGGTGTCCGATCGGCCGGCGATGCCGATCTCCGGAGCCGAACTTGCCGCCCGCTTCGCCACGTCGACCACCACCCGCACCGTCCTCGACACCACCGTGACCACCGGAACCACGGCGACGACGACGCAGCCGGTGACCACCACCCGCATCGTCCCCGACACCACCGTGACCTCCGGAACCACGGCGATGACCACGCAGCCGGTGACCACCACCGAACCCGGCTCGACCACGTCGACCACGACGACCGGGGCGCAGAACCTCACGTACGAGCAGCCCGGCGTCGGTCGGGTGACCATCTCGGTGCAGGGGTCGTCGGTCACCTACGTGTCCTCCGTCGTCCTCGGGAGTGGCTTCCACGCGGAGGTATCCGACCACGGGCCGGAGCAGGTGGAGGTCCACTTCGAAGGGGAGGAGAGCGAGTACAGGTTCACCGCGTCGGTGCAGGACGGCACACTCCAAGCCGGGTTCAGCGGTCAGAGCCACGACGATTGAGGGGGTGCGCAGTAGGCGCCAGGTCCCATCACGTGTTGGTTTGCCGACAAGCCTCTGAGGGATTCCGGGTTGGGACTAGCCTGACCCGATGCGTAAAGCACTCATTCTGAGCACCCTCCTCACCGTGGCCGTCGCGGCCTGCGGTGACGACAGCACCGCCACCACCGCGACCGGTGGCCCGGTGGACGTGGCGATCACCGTTTCCGCCGGGGTGGTGACGGTCAGTGTCGACGGGGTGGCCGCCACCGACCACGTTTCGGTCGCCAGGGATGCCGAGGTGCACCTGACGGTGACCTCCGACGTGGCCGACGAGGTCCACCTCCACGGATACGACCTCTCGGTCGATCTCGAGGAAGGCATCGCCGGCTCGATCGACTTCACCGCCGACGTGGCCGGGATCTTCGAGATTGAACTCGAGGCGTCGACGTTGCACCTGATCGACCTCGAAGTCTCATGAGGCGGGTCGCCGCGGTCGCCGCGGCGACGGCGTGCTTGCTGGCCGTGCCGCTGCCGGCCTTGGCGCACGGCATCGGCGGGCGCAAGGATCTTCCGGTCCCGCTGGAGTTCTTCCTCGTCGGTGCTGCGGTGGTCTTGCTCGTCTCGTTCGGGGCGCTGGCGGTGCTCTGGCCGGCCCCGCGCCTTCAGGCTGGCCCGCGCTTTCGCGGTCGGGGGAAGAAGGTTCCGGCGTTGCTGGCCCGGGCCGCCGCGGGATTCGGGCTGGCGTTCTTCGTCCTGGTCGTCGCGGCCGGGCTCTTCGGCGATGCCGAGGCGCGGGGCAACATCGCCCCGGTGGCGGTGTGGGTGCTCTTCTGGCTGGTCATCCCATTCGCCTCGGTCGTCGTCGGCAACGTCTGGTCGATGTTCAGTCCTTGGCGGACCACGGCACGCGTGCTCCGCCTCGAGGGTCCCGCCGGTGCCGGGCCCCTCGGGGTGTGGCCGGCGGCGGTGGGGTTCCTGGCGTTCGCCTGGATGGAGCTGGTCTCCGGCCGCTCCGCCGAGCCGAGGATGATCGGCATCGCCGCGGTCGGCTACTTCGCCTACGTGGTCGTGATGGCATCCCGGGTGGGGGCCGACCGGGCAGTGGCCTCGTTCGACACGTTCGCGGTGTACAACCGCCTCGTCAGCTCGGTCGCCCCGTTCGGGCGCCGCCCCGACGGACTGGTCGGCCGCAGGGGCTGGCTCCGGGCCCTGCCCGTCCTGCCGCAGTGGCCCGGATTAGTGGCCTTCGTGATCACGATGATCGGCACCGTCACCTTCGACGGGCTGGCGTCGACGCCGTGGTGGGACAGCGTCTCGTTCTCCCTGGTCGGGACCGCCCAGCGGGCGATCTGGTTCCGCACGCTGTCATTGCTGGCCGCCGTGGCGGCCGTCGGGCTGGCTTACCTGGCGGCGTCGTGGTCGGCGGCGCGGATCGCCCGGATGCCGGGGATGGGGACCCTGGAGGTGGCCCGGTCGTTCGCCCACACCCTGGTCCCGATCGCCATCGCCTACGCGGTCGCCCACTACTTCACGCTCATCGTGTTCGAGGGACAGGCGATCGTGCCTGCCCTCAGCGACCCGCTCGGATTGGGCTGGAACCTGTTCGGCACCGTCGATTTCAAGTCCAACTACACGTGGCTGGCCCCCAGGGTGGTGTGGTGGGTGCAGCTGGCGGCGATCGTGGGGGGCCATCTCGTGGGCGTCGTGCTGGCCCACGATCGGGCGCTGGCGGTGTTCCCGCCGGATCGGGCGGTCCGCACCCAGTACGCCATGCTGGCGCTGATGGTGGCCTTCACCACGCTGGGTCTGACGATCCTGGCGGTGTGAGCGGCGGCCCGCCCAGGTCCGGGCCCGGATCGGCAGTGGCCGGATCGGCGACGTCGGGCGGGAACATCAGGTCGATCGTCCAGTCGAGGGCGACCCGCACCTTCCGGGACAGCGTGGGTAGCCGGAGCAGGTAGTAGGACCGCCACAGGAACCAGGCGGGGAACCCGGTCACGGTCACCCCGAGCACTCGTCCCACGGCATTGCGGTGCCCGAGGGCGACCAGCTCGCCGAGCGTGCGATACGCGAACGGAGGTGCCGGGCGCCCGTCGAGCATCGCCGGGAGATGGCGGCCCAGGTACGCCCCCTGGCGGATGGCGTGCTGGGCGGTGGGCGGGCAAACCCCGCCGCGGCCGTCGGGGACCCGGGCGACGTCACCGAGCGCCCACACGCCCTCGGCCAGTCGCAGCTGGTCGTCGACCGGGAGGCGCCCACCAGGACCGGCCCCCGCCCCCGGGGTGCCTGGGATGGGCGCGCCGGTGGTGCCGGCGGACCATACGATGGTCGCCGCCCGCACGGTTGAGCCGTCGCCGAGGAGCACCTCACCGGCCCGGATCTCCCGCACCGGCGACCCCAGCTGGGCGATCACCCCGCGCCGCTCCAGCGCCCTCACCGCCGAGGCCGACGCCTTGGGGGGGAGGGTGGGCACCACCCGGTCGACGGCATCGATGAGCGTCACCGCCGGGGCCGGGGCGCTCCAGTAGTACCGGCGGAAGGCGCGCTCGAGGAAGTCCGCCAGCGCAGCCGCCAGCTCCGAGCCGGAGTATCCGGCGCCGACGATCGCCACCGACGTGAGCGCCGGGTCCGGGCGCACGGTGGCCGCCTCGAGCAGGCGCAGGAGGCGGGTCCTGATGGCCAGGGCGTCCTGGATGGTCTTGAACGCCAGGGCATGATCGGCGACCCCGGGGACCCCGAAGGTGGCCGGCTCGCTTCCTGCCGCCAGCACCACGGCGTCACCGGCCCATTTGGTGGTCGACCCATCCACAGGCGAGCGCACGGTGACCATGCGACGGCTCCCTGCGACATCCACGACGGACCCGATGACAACCCGGGCCTGGGGGCAGATCTGGCGCAGTGGCGCCAGGATGTGGCGGGGATCGAGATCGGCGGCGGCGACCTCGGCCAACATCGGGCTGAAGAGCAGGTAGTTGCGGTTGGAGATCAGCGTGACCTCGGCGCGGCGATCGAGCGCCCGGGCGACGGTGGCCCCTCCAAACCCCCCTCCGACGACGACGACCGTGTGCCCCACACGCCGACTCTACGAGGGTGCGCGAATAGGCGCGCCCCGGGATCACGGCTCGGCTTGTAGCAATCCGAACCGTGACGGGACCTGCGACCTACTCGCGTACCGTCTACGGGAGGAAAGCCCCGCCCTACACTCGATGGCGGTGCGGCTCACCGTCCTCGGCTCCAACGGAACGTACCCGACGCCGGGGAACCCGGCGTCGGGGTACGCGGTGCACACGCCGGCCACCACCCTCCTGCTGGACCTCGGCCCGGGCGTGTTCGTCGGCTCGGTCGCCGCCGGAATCACGCCCGACGCCGTGGTGCTCAGCCACGTCCACCCTGACCATTGCACAGACCTGTTTCCGCTGTTCGCCGCGATTCGCTTCGACCATCCGCATCGGTGGGGCCTCCCGGTGATGGTCCCGGCGGGCCTGGTCGACCGGGTGACGGCCTTCCTCGGCGCGAGCGACACCCACGACCTGCACCGGGTGTTCGCCTTCGACGAGGTCGCCCCGGGAGACCAGCGGCGGGTGGGGGACCTGACCATCCGCTTCGGCGCCGCCACCCATCCGGTCCCGGCCCTGGTGGTCTCGGTCGAGGACGGCC
>JAZDHM010000184.1:0-2670 GCA_043805935.1 Actinomycetota bacterium | reverse complement strand
CCGGTGTAGGTGAGGAACACGTATCCGCTCACCAGCAGGAGGGTGAGCATCAGGTGCCCGGCCACCAGGTTGGCGAACAACCGGACCGCCAGGGTGATCGGGCGCAGCACGAACGTCGAGAAGAACTCGATCAGCCCGACGAACCACCGCAGCGCAACCGGCACGCTCTTCGGCCAGATCACGCTCAACAGATACGAGAAGCCGTTCTTGGTGAATCCGACCACCACGAAGATCAGGTAGGTGAACACCGACAGCATGAGCGGAATCGCCATGCGGGAGGTGATCGGGAAGTTGACGCCCGGGGTGAGCTCGAAGAGGTTGCCCACGAGGATGAAGAGGAAGATCGTGAGCAGGTAGGGGACGTACTTGGTGCCCTCGGGGCCGATGGTTCCCTTGGCCACGTCGTCGCGGACGAACGCGACCACCGACTCCATCATCACCCCGAACTTGCCCGGAACCACCTTCGGCGTGCGGAAGGCGACGTAGAGGGCGCCGACCACGATCAGCGTCGCCAGGAAGATCAAGAACACGGTACGGGTGAAGTCGAACGGGCCGATCGAAAAGAGCGCTTCCTTGTGCTCGAACAACTCGACGACGTTGCCCGGCCGGCAGATGATCTCCTTGGCGGCATCGCAGGCCTCGGCGGCCAGGATCACGACGTCCACTCCAACTCCCTTTCTCGTCCCCGAGCGACCGCAGCCGCCTCCAGCGTCAACAGCACCAGGTAGCTGACGACGGCGGCAACGCCGAACGCGATTCGATCGATGTCGAACAGCCGCGCCACCACCAGCATCACGACCGTGATCAGCACGAGGCGGAGCAGGAAGCCCACCAGCGCGGCGGCATGATAGAGGGTCAGGGAGATGCGCGCCGCCGCCGACAGCACGAGGCCGGAGACGAGGAAGTTGACCACTACGACTGTCACGCCGACGGCGGCGGCGACGGCACCGTCGACGCCCCGCAGAGCCCATGCGCCGGCAACGACGAGCGGGCCGACGACGACGGCGCGGCGCACGAGGTGACGGGCCAGGGTCGCCTCGACGTCAGCGGTCATCGTCTCGGGTCGCAATCGTCCACATCCTCCAGAACCCGATCACCGACCCGGAGATGATCCCGATCACCACCAGCAGCGGGTAGGTGCCGGCCAGCTTGTCGGCGATGGCGCCGAGCAGGAGCCCCGACATGATCGACCCGATGAAGGCGGTCGAGTCGACGGAGGCGGCCGTGTGCTCGGCCACCCGGCGGTGGACGGAGTCGCTCACCGTGCGGACCCCCTCGAGGCGCGTTTGTGATTTCCTTCACAATAGGTCCGGGCGAAGAAGACGAGACAAGCAGCCATCACACGTGCCCCGGGAAGTCGGGCGGATAGGCGGGGTATGCCGCCGTCAGCTCGCCGATGCGGGTGCGCACCCGGCCGAGGGTGCCCTCGTCGCCCCTTCCCTTGAGGGCGGCGGCGAGGAGCCGCCCCACCTCGGCGACCTCCGCCTCCTTCATCCCGCAGGTGGTGGCGGCGGGGAGCCCGATCCGCAAGCCCGACGCCCGGTACGGCGGCCGCGGGTCGAACGGGATGGTGTTGAAGTTGCAGGTGATCCCAACCCGGTACAGCAGGCGGGCGGCGTCCTTGCCGGTGAGGTCCTCGTCCACCGAGCGGAGGTCGACGAGGAACAGGTGGTTGTCCGTCCCCCCCGACACCACCCTGACCCCCTCGCCGGCGACCGCGGCGGCCATCGCCTTGGCGTTGGCGACGATCTGTCGGGCGTACTCCCGGTAAGCGGGAGTGGCGGCCTCGCCGAAGCACACCGCCTTCGCCGCGATGTGGTTGTTGAGCGGGCCACCTTGGGCGTTGGGGAACACCCCCTTGTCGATGGCCGCGGCGTGCTCGGCGGTGCTGAGGATCATCCCGCCGCGCGGCCCGCGCAGCGCCTTGTGGGTGGTGGCGGTGACGACCTGGGCGTGAGGCACGGGGTTGGGATGGGCGCCGCCGGCGATCAGCCCGATGATGTGAGCCGCATCCACCATGAGGATCGCCCCCACCTCGTCGGCGACGGCGCGGAACCCGGCCCAGTCGAGGATGCGCGAGTACGCCGAGTACCCGGCCACGATCATCTTCGGCTGCTCGCGGCGGGCCACCTCCGCCAACTGGTCCATGTCGACCACCTCGGTCTCGGGGTCGACCCCGTAGGCGACGAAGTCGTAGAGGATCCCGGAGAAGTTCACCGGCGAGCCGTGGGTGAGATGGCCGCCCTGGTCGAGGCGCATCCCCAAGATCTTGTCGCCCGGCTTGAGCAGCCCGTAGTACACGCCCATGTTCGCCTGGGCGCCGCTGTGGGCCTGGACGTTGGCGTGCTCGGCGCCGAAGAGCGCCTTGGCCCGCTCGATCGCCAGCGTCTCGATCTCGTCGACGATCTCGCAGCCCTCGTAGTAACGCTTGCCGGGGTATCCCTCGGAGTACTTGTTGGTGAGCACCGACCCCGAGGCCTGCATCACAGCCCGCGACACGAAGTTCTCCGACGCGATGAGCTGCACGTGGGTGCGTTGCCTCTCGACGTCGCGGTTGATCAGCGCCTCGACCTGGGGGTCGGTTTGGGCGAGCGGGGTCCCGAACATGCGTCCTCCTCGGAGGAGCAAGGGTAGCGCAGGCCTTCCGGCGTCACTCCGGGGTGGCGGCCG
>JAZDHM010000183.1:0-7159 GCA_043805935.1 Actinomycetota bacterium | reverse complement strand
CGCCATGTTCAAAGTCGAGATCGAGGGCGGTCTCGAGGTGCTGGCCCGTGCCTCCGGCAAGATGCGCCGGGGCCGGTACATCCGCATCCTTCCCGGTGACAAGGTCGACATCGACCTCTCCGTGTACGACCCCAGCCGCGGTCGGATCGTCTGGCGCTACAAGAACTAGCGCCTCCTCGTGCACCGGCAATGGGCGTCCAGCGAGGCGCTTCTTGCTGGTGACTGGTGACTGGCAACTCTTACACGAACAGCTGCACGTCGGAGTCGGCGGCGAAGTCGAGGAACGCCGCCGCCCCGGCGATGTCGCACCCGTCGATGAGATCCGACTCCCCGACTCCCATCACACCCATGGTCGTGGAGCAGGCGAAGAAGCGGACCCCGAGGCCTTGCGCCATGTCGATGAACTCGGGGATCGACGGCATCGCCGCTCGGCGCATCCACTTCCGCATCATCGTCGTCGCCGCTTTGGTCGCCCCGGGGATCGCACCGAGCAGGTTGGGCAGCTGGATCGGCCCGGCGGGATTCGCCAGTGAGGCGACCTTGAGGCGCTGGAAACGGTGTCGATTGATGATGTCGAGGCCGTAGAACGTGAAGTAGATTCCTGCCTCCCATCCGAGACTGGCCGCCGTCGTGGCCAGGATCAACGGGGGGTACGCCATGTCGAGCGTTCCCTTGGAGGCCACCAACGCGATCCGCTTGGGGCGTGCCGGGTCGGCCATCGTCAGGCCCCCTTTTCGACCAGGAACACCTGGACCGATCCGCGGCGCTCGGTTGAGATCAGCCGGTCGCCTCGCTGGCGCGCCATGGCCGGCACGTCCTCGAGTGATCCGGGATCGGTGCACACCAGCTCGAGCACCTGGCCGGGACTCATGCCGGCCAGGGCCAATGCCGCCTTGTACACCGGCAGCGGGCACAGCAGCCCACTGCAGTCCAGGGTCTTGTCGACCTCGGTCGTATCGTGATCGGTCATGAATCTCCCTCCTTCACACCGTCGGGAGTCCCTCGTCACCGAGGATCTCCGCGAAGTAGCTCGTGTACTTGAAACCGGAATCGGGCGAGATCCCCACGATCAACCCGGTGACTCCTTCGAGATCGAGCGCGGCCCGAACCACCGCGCCCGTCGAGGGACCCACCATCAGCGCCTCGGTGCGATACAGCGCCTTGGTGGTGGCATATGCCGGCTCGTCGTCCACCCGGACCACCTCGTCGATGACCGACCAGTCGAGGATCTCGGGCTGCTTGGACTCTTGCAGCGACTTCAAACCGGGGAGCCGATGGCCGGGCTGCGGCTCGACCGCCACTACCCGGACCGCGGGATTGCGCTCCTTCAGATAGCGTCCGACCCCGGTGAGGGTCCCCGCCGTTCCCAACCCGGCGACGAATACCTCGACCTCCCCCTCGGTCTGTGCCCAGATCTCCGGTCCCGTCGTCTCGTAATGGGCGCGGACGTTGTCGGGGTTGGCGTATTGGTTGGGCATCACGTAGTCGTCCGACGACGCCGCCAGCGCCCTGGCCAGGGCAATTGCCCCATCCTTGGGGTTGTCGACGGGGCACAGCTCGTCCGGCGTCTCCCACACCTCGGCACCCAGCATTCGCATGAGCACCTTCTTCGCGTCGGGGACCCCTGAGGGCACGGTGGCGATCAGCCGCGTCCCGGCGAGGACCGCGAGCGCGGCGAGGGCGATGCCCGTGTTCCCCGACGTCGGCTCGACCAGGACCTTGTCCGGCACCAATCCTCTCGCCTCGAGGCCGTCGAGCATGTAGCGGGCGGTCCGGTCCTTGATCGAGCCGAATGGGCTCATCCACTCCAGCTTGAGGTAGAGGCTCGTGCCCGGTGGCGGCAGCCGACGAAGCCGAACCAGCGGGGTGGGATCAGCCGGTCCCGGGAGGAGGTCCCGCAGATCCTCGTAGCGTCTCAGCCGTATGTCGGTTTCGGTGTGATCGATCGTCATGGATACTCCTCAGAACGCAGAAGACCCGCATCGGTGGTACCGGTGCGGGTCCTTGGACGGATGTCTGCTGGTGTGGTTGTGAGGTCAGGCGCGACCCCCGCACGGGTCTTCTTGGTGCGGTCGACAACAGCAGAGGGCGGCGGTGGGCATGGCGGGAGACGCTAGCACCGACCGCTCGGCTAGTACGTCAGTTTGAATCTGACGGTTGACCCCGCGCGGGTTAGGGTATGCCCAAGCGGTCAGGCAAACCCACCGACATCCACGCCCCCGCCGCGGTCGAGTTGGGGCGGCTCGGCGGGCAGAAGGGCGGAAAGGCCCGCGCCGCCAAACTGACGCCGAGGCAACGGTCGGAAATCGCCAGTAAGGCAGCAAAGGCGCGCTGGGGTAGGTCAGGACGCGAAGGGGTCTGATTCGTCCCGCGGGTCGCGGGCATCCTCGATTGCCTTTCTCAACGCAAGCAGTTGCGAACCTCTTGTGTAAAACGTGCCACGCTTCGTGCCGTTCTTCACAAGTAGATCTGCCTCCACAAGCTGCCGCAGGTCCCTAGAGGCGGTCCCTTCGGTAATCGGGTCGTCGGTGTCCTCAAACGCAGCGCGATAGGTCGCGTTGCGCACTCGGAAACCGGTCGCGGCGTCGAACAGCGCCACAAGCGAACGATCTGGCAATCCCTTCTCGGAGATCAGGCTTTCTAGCTCGCCCCACAGGCGTTCAGACTCCTTGATGCGGCGAAACCAAGTCGCCGCTTGTCGCTTATGGGCCGTCAAGGCGAATCGCAGCCACGGCCTCGCGTCCCGGTGGGGCTGCCAGTGGCCATCTGCCACCTCGGCCAGCACGTCGTAGTAGTCCTGAGTGTTCTTACCGAGGTACTCCTCGATGTTCATGAAGACCGGCGAGAGGATGCCTCCCTCTCTGGCCAGTACCAGGCTTTGGAGGCAGCGCGCCATGCGGCCGTTGCCGTCAGTGAAGGGATGAATAAGCACCAGATTCAGATGAGCCATGGCGGCGCGCACCATTGGTGGAAGGCCGTCGCCCTCATTGAGTTGGGCGACGAGCTCGGACACCAAAGAGGGCACGTTCTCAATCGCGGCCCCCTCGTATACCGTCTTGCCGCTTTCTGAGTTGCGGACATAGATCGCCCCTTGACGCCATAGCCCGGGCCGCTTCGTCAGGTTGTAGCTCATCATCACGTAGTGCAGGCTTTTCAGAAGTTGACCGCTGTATGCGAATTCGGGGTCATCGGCCATCTGAAGGACATGCGTCATCGCATCGCTGTAGCCCTTGTAGGCGAGACGAGTTTCCTCGTGGTTGTCGAGAGGGGCCTCCCCCAACGCGACGGCTGCGGCATCGTCAAGCTCGAAGGTGTAGCCCTCAATCGTGTTCGACCCGTGAACCGCTCTGGCGAAGGCCTGCCGACGGAGTGGGCCATGCCAGCGTCTCGGTTCATGGAGGTAGATGCGCATGTTTTCTCTGAGTTGAGCGAGGTCTTCGAGCACCGCGAGTTCGCGTTCTCCCAACTCTGGGGTGTCGAACAACATGTGTGTAACTCTCTTTCTATCTATCACGAGAGACGATACTATCATACACAGTGATGGTTGATAACCCTCTATCCCTCAGCATCGAGCGCCGCGGCCAGATCATCGGTTGCCTCACCGAGGGCATGAGCATCCGCGGCACCGTTCCGACTCACCGGAGCTGCCAAGAACACCGTCACCAAGCTCCTGGTCGATCTCGGAGCCGCCTGCGCCCCCCATCACGACACGCCGCTGCGCAGTGATCGGCACCAGCTACGTCGAGCGGCAGAACCTCACGATGCGGATAGGGATGCGCCGATTAGCCCGCCCGCACGAGTTCCTCGGTGGACGGGCCACCCCGGCGATGGCCGCGGGAGTCGCCGAGTACCCCTGGACCGTCCGGGACATCGCCGGTCTGCTCGACCAAGCACTGGTGGCGCGGGCGGAGCGAAGATCGATCCGCCCATCTCAAACTCACCCACTACCTCGCGGTCAATCCCCTCTGGCGACTTCCCCTCGAGTCGACAGACCTAGACCTCCTGGAAGAAGTAGCGGCGCAGCACCTCGAGACGATCGCCGACGTCCCCGTGGAGGTACCACAGGGTGGCGGCGATCGACGACAGCAGGGCGTTGCCGTCCTGGGGGGTGAAGCAGAACCCGACCAGTTCGTTCCCGCCGCGGACCGCCAACGTGTCCACCGGGACGACCGTCTGGCTGAGGATCCGCCCGTAGTAGCCGTGGTCCCGGCCGAACGAGAAGATCTGGTTGGCCGACCGCTTCCGGGTGAGGGCGATCCGGGCGTTGGCGCCGAGCCGATCCACCACCTCGTCCACATTCATCTCGTGGTCGAGGGTGAGGCTGAAGTGGAGGGCGTGCATGTACTGGGTATTGAGCTTCAGTGACGAAGAGAACACCGGCATGTCGTGACCGAGCGTCTCGAAGAGCCGATGAGCGTCCCGGGCATGGTGGGTACCGAAGCGGGCGTCGTCGTGGCGGCCGACCGTCGGGCTGGGGATGAACGAACCATCCTGGCTGATGTCGTTGGCCCGGCGCAGGCACAGGAAGCGACCGTTCTCGAGATGCGACGTTCCGTCGGCGTCCATGGCGAGCGTCTTGATCAGCACCGCGATGTTGTGGGTGTTGCAGGACACCACCTGGATGAACCGGTCGTCGCCGTGGATCAGGGCGTCGTCATTGATGCCCCGGGCGTACATCTTCCCGAAACCGAACTCCGACCCCTGGGCCAGGAATCCGATCGGGCCGCGGGCACGGGCGTAGTGCTCGACCTTGTTGGCGTTCCCCGCAGGCGTGCAGTCGATCACCACCGAGGCCCGTTCTATCGCCTCGAACGTCTCCAGCTTGGGAGCGTGGCCGATCTCCTCGAAGGAGGCCCGCCGATCGGCGTCCACCGCCAGGCCCGCCCCGCGGCCCACCAGGTCGCGAACCTTGGCACGTTCCTCGACCATCGGCGTGCGCTTGTGGAAGGTGACCTCGTCGATGCCGAAGGCGTCCCGGTAGTCGGCGAGCATCCCGATCAGCGGCTCGCCGATCGTGCCGGTGCCGACGACATGGACGATGTACGCCATGGACCCCTCTCCGTGATCGGTTGGCGGCATGGTATCGGTCCGTCCCCGGCCGATCTACGGCATCCCGTAGAAGTGGACCTTGTCGCTGGCGTCGAGCCGCGGGCCATTCGACGACCACGCCCGGCCGACCACCAGATCCGCCCACTGCCCCGGGGTGACGGTGATCGTGGCCGTGCAGATCATCGACTGGCCGACGCCGAGGGTCGGACCGCCGGTGCAGTGCATCCGGCCCGAGACGACGCGCGAATCCAGGATCTCGGCGCTCCACAGGTTGGTTCCGTACGCCCGATTGGTGAGGATGTAGCGCAGGGTGGCCGTCGACCCGGCCGGTAGGTTCGGTCCCGTCGGGCTGTTGGCGTCCTCGCCGTTGACCGTCACCACGAGGCTCAGGGCGTCCTCGCGGCCGCGGTCCCGGACGTGGTAGTAGAGCCGCTCGGTGTCGCTCACCCCGCCGTCGGCCCTCACGGTGGCCAGGTTGGAGGTCTCGATCAGCCGACTGGCCCACGTCCGCTTGCACACCATCGTCTCACCCGGAGCCACGGTGCGAGCGGGACAGGCGATCGCCCCGGCCCGGCTGTCGGTCACCCGTACCCTGGTCAACGGTGCCCCGCCCACGTTGGACACCAAATACGAGAAGGTGAGGACGTCCCCCCTGGCGAAGCGCGGCCCGGCGGGTACGTCGCCGTTGAGCCCGTCGACCAGGAACTCGAGCTTCGCCGCCGCCCCGGTGGTCTCGGGCACGTAGTAGTGGAACTGGGACCGCACGTCGGTCTCGACGCCGGAGGCGTCCGTCATCACCGCCCGAGCGATCTCGGTGTGCACCCCCGGCTGGGCGCGGAGGCGGAGGCCGCAGTCGACCGACTCCCCAGGGCGGAGATGGCGCTCGGAGCACCGGGCGGTGCCCGTGCCGAAGAGGTCGACCCACAGGCCCCCCAGCTCCATCCCTCCCGTGTTGGTGACACGAAAGCGCAGCTCGACCCGTGTGCCCCTGGGCACCATCGGTCCGGGTGCCACGCCGGCGGCCTCGCCCGCCACCATGACGACCATGTCGATCGCAGGCTCTACCTCCGGTCCCGGCGGCGCCGGCGTCACCTCCCCCATTCGTCCGAAGACCTCCACCTCGGCCAACTGGAGGACCGCATCGACATAGTCGAGCTGCACGCGGACGTAGCGGCCAGAACGGTGAATCGGGATCGCCACCGATTCGTCGGCCTTCTTCTTGCGGACCAGGTCGAGCACCCCATCCTGTGCGGACGTGTTCTTGATGTCGCGGACGTCGAAGGGGACATCGGACACGAAGACGTGGAAGTGGTTGAGCCGGTCCGAACAGCAGTCGGTCCGGTTCCACAGCACGACCTGGTCGATGTCGGCAATCGAGCCCAAATCGACCTCCCACCACGCGTCGGTGACCCGATAGGTGACCGCTACCGACCCGTGGCCGTAGTCACCATCGGTGTTGCCGTCGACCGCCCGATCGGCCGGACTGCCACCGGTGTAGGCCGAAGACGTCGATTGGGTGGCGATCTTGCCGAGCGCCAGGTTCACCTGACCCCCCGGTTGGTCGGCGGCGATCGCCGGCAACGCCTCGGCGAGAAGCGAGCCGACCAGCGCGGCGATGAGGATGGCGGAGCGGCGGTCCATGAGACCTCGAACGGAGGGATCGGTCCGGTGCCCAGGGTATGCCACGCGAGGTAGTCGATCAACACTTTCCGTGGTTGAGGGCGAGTCATTCCCGCAGGCCAGGTACTGACTAGTGCCGCGTCAGGCAGCTTTTCGCGGTTGACGGATTGGCGGAGTGTCTGGTCGTGGGCGTTGCGGTTGCGCCATCTGATGTAGCGGCGGATCATCGAGTTCTGTTCGTCGTGGGAGCGGTGGTCGGTGCCGTCTAATGCGAAGTAGCGCAGCGCCTGGAAGTGGCCTTCGATCCGGTTGAGCCACGAAGCGTTGGTCGGCACGTAGGCGAACTCGACGTTGTTGGTCTCAGCCCACTCGCCGACTCGGGGATCGACCTTGGTGCAGAGGTGGGGGCTGAAGTTGTCCAACACGATCCCGATCCGCACCTCGGAGAGACACAGGCTTCGGAGGTACCGACAGAACGCCAAGAACGTGG
>JAZDHM010000182.1:0-21384 GCA_043805935.1 Actinomycetota bacterium | reverse complement strand
GGACGTCGTCGACGAGGCCCGCGCCATGATCGCCGCCGCCGGAGGCGGCTCGTGACCCGGCGCTGGCGTTGGGTCACCTTCGCCATCGGTGGCCTGGCCATCGCCGCCGTCTCGGTGGTGTTCGCCTCGCGGTTCGGCAGCGATCCAACGCTGTCGCCCTCGCCCCTGATCGACACCCGGGTCCCCGACGTCGCCGTCGAGGCGATCGACGGCAGCGGGACCATCGCGCTACGGCACCTGGAAGGCTCGATCCTGGTGGTCAACTTCTGGGCGCCCTGGTGCGTGCCGTGCCGGGAGGAGCACGGGGTGCTGCTCGACGCCGCCGCCACCTACGCCTCGTCCCAGGTGCGGATCGTCGGCATCACCTACCAATCCGAGCCGGCCGACGTGAACGCCTTTCTCGACGAGCTGGGCCGGGGCTACCCGGTGGGGATGGACGAGCGTTCCGCCGCCGCCATCGCCTTCGGGGTGCGCGGGGTCCCCGAGACGTTCTTCATCGATCGCCACGGGATCATCGTGGGGAAGGTGAGCGGCCCGGTCGATGCCGACCTGATGACGGCAACCCTCGAGTCGATCATCCTCGGGGCGAGACCAGGGGCCTGAACCCCCTCCCGGCACCTGAGGCCACCGACCGGGCATACCCTGGGACCCGAGATGCTCGCGACCCGGGCAGTGATCGGGTTTCTCACCGCCGCCCTGGCGGCCTGCTGGCGGGGCGAGCGTCGACCGGCCGGAGCACACCGCACCCGAGACCACGGGAGGCATTGGGATGCAACTCACCTCCACGGCATTCAGCGAGGGGAACCGGATTCCATCGAAGTACACCTGCGACGGCGCCGGGGTGTCGCCGCCGCTGGGGATCGCCGACATCCCGGCGGCAGCCCAGACCCTGGTGCTGGTGGTCGACGATCCCGATGCTCCCCGCGGCACCTGGGACCACTGGGTGGCGTACGACATCGCGGTCACCGACCGCATCCCCGAGGGTGTCGCCGCCCTGGGCACCTCGGGCGTCAACTCGGGCGGATCGAAGGGATACCAGGGGCCCTGCCCCCCGAGCGGGTCGCACCGCTACTTTTTCACGGTGTACGCCCTCGACGCCGCCCTGGGCCTCTCCCCGGGGGCCACCAAGGCGAAGGTGCTCGACGCCATCAAGGGCCACGTGTTAGCCGAGGCGACGCTCATCGGGTTGTATTCGCGCTAGGCGATGGGGCGATGCGCAGGTCGCAAGTCGCAAGTCGTCATTCGTAATTCGTAGTTCGTGACTCGCGACCAGCAGCTCGGAAACCACGCACGTCCGCGAACCACGAACAACGAACAACGACCTATCGCAGCGAACCTAGAAACTCCCGCACCAGCCTCGTGAACCGCTCGGGCTGCTCCAGGTTGAACATGTGGGCCGCCCCCTCGACGACCTCGACCCGGGCCCCGGCCACCCCGTCGGCGAGGAACCGGCACGCCTGGATCGTCCCCGGGTCGTCCAGCGATGCGGTGGCGACCAGCGTGGGGCACCGCACCTCGCCCAGCCGGCCGGCCGCCGGCGGGTCGAGGGGCTGGGGGATGCCCGCCTCCTTCTCGGCCCGGTAGTTGTCCAGGATCCATCCGTGCACCAGCGACCTGATCTGCGGGTCGACCCGATCGCTCGGCTGCCCCGGCCCGTCGACCCACAATCGGGTCTCGAACTCACTCAGCCCCTCCCATTCGTGGGCGAGCCACATCCGCTCCGCCTCCTCCCACATCTTCGAGTCCGCCACCGGCGTGGTCGGCTGGAACCCGCTGACGCCACCGGCGCCGACCACCAGGCCGGACACCCGATCCGGGTGCTCCAACGCGGTGTCGAGGACGATCTGGCCACCGCGCGACACGCCCACCAGGCAGGCGCGGTCGGCGCCGGCGTGGTCCATCACCGCGATGAGGTCGGCCCGGTTGGAGAACTCGACGTGTTCGGATTCGGTCCGCCCGTATCCGCGGGTGTCGTACCGCACGACGTTGTGATCGGCGGCGAGCGCCGCCACGTGGGGGTCCCACATCCGCAGGTTGGCGACGCCGGCGTGGACGAGGATGACGACCGGGCCGGAGCCGTCGACCTCGTGATAGAGACGCCCCCCGGGTGCCTCGACGAATCCGGTCCTGGTCACGTGCCCTCCTCGGCTCGCAGCATCGCCCCCATCTCGATCACCCGGTCCAGTACCGCCGCCGCCGCACCCGAATCGATGGCCCCGGCGGCCAGGTCGATCGCCGGCTCGAACCCCTCGGTCAACCCGGCGGCGACGATCGCCGGAGCGGCGTTCATCACCGCCACGTCCCGCCGCGGACCGGGAGCTCCATCCAGGACGGCGCGCAGGATGGCGGCGTTCTGCTTCGCATCCCCGCCCACCAGGGCCGCGGCGGATGCCCGGGCCACCCCGAAGTCCTCGGGGGTGAACTCGGCATGGGTCACCTCACCGCCCTTGAGCCGGTAGATGTACGAAGGGCCGGTCGTGGTGATCTCGTCGAGGCCGTCCTCCCCGTAGTAGACGAACGCCTGCTCGGAGCCGAGCCGCCGCAGAACACCGATCATCACGCCAGCCATCCGGCCGTCGGAAACCCCGATGGCCTGATGCCGTGCCCGGGCCGGGTTGGCGAGCGGCCCGAGGAAGTTGAACACCGTCGGCACGCCGAGTTGGACGCGCACCGGCGCGGCGAACCGCATCGCCGGGTGATATCGGGGAGCAAAGAAGAATCCGAAACCCGCCTCGCGCACGAGCCGCACCGTCGACTCCGGCGGCAGGTCGATCGGCACGCCCAACGCCTCGAGCACGTCGGCCGACCCCGCCCGCGACGAGGCCGCCCGGTTGCCGTGCTTGGCGACGTGGGCACCGGCGCCGGCGGCGATGAAGGCTGCGGTCGTCGAGATGTTGAAGGTACCGGAGCGGTCGCCCCCGGTCCCGGCGGTGTCGACCACCGGCACGCCGACGTCCACGGTGACCGCGGCGTCGTACATCGCCCGCACCAGTCCGGTCATCTCGTCGACGGTCTCACCCTTGGCACGCAGGGCGATGATGAAGGCGGCGATCTGCGACGCCTCGGCGCGCCCGCTCATCACCTCGGTCATGGCGGCATGGGCCGCCGCCTCGTCGAGATCGCGCCCGGCGCTGAGCGGTCCGAGGATTGCCGGCCAGGAGAACGACGGTTCAGCCACGCCGGGAAGGTAGCAACCCCCGGCCCCGCAGCGGGGGGCACTGGTTCACTCGAAGGCGCCGATCCCCGTGATCGCCTGGCCGAGGATCAGGGTGTGCACCTCGTTGGTGCCCTCGTAGGTGTAGACGGACTCGAGGTTGTTCATGTGGCGGATCACCGGATACTCGAGGGTGATCCCGTTCGCCCCGAGCACGCTGCGGGCGGTGCGCGCCACGTCGAGGGCCATGCGGACGTTGTCGAGCTTGCCCATCGAGATGTGGGCGGTGGCCAGGGTCCCCGCGTCCTTCTTGCGGCCGATGTGCAGCGCAAGCAGCATCCCGCGGTTGACGCCCACCATCATCTCCACCAGCTGGCGTTGGATCAGCTGGAACGAGGCGATCGGCTTGTGGAACATCACCCGCTGACCGGCGTAGTCGAGCGCCGCCTCGTAACAGGCCCGGGCCGCGCCCACCGCACCGAACATGATCCCGAAGCGAGCCTCGCTGAGGCACGACAGCGGCCCCTTCATTCCGATGACGCCGGGGAGGACCGCCGCGTCGGGTACGCGCACGTCGTCGAGGATCAGCTCGGAGGTGACCGATGCCCGCAGCGACAGCTTCTGATGGATGTCGTGGGTCGTGAAGCCGGGCGTGTCGGTGGGAACGATGAAGCCCCGCACCCCGTCGTCGGTCACCGCCCAGACGATGGCCAGGTCGGCGATGCCGCCGTTGGTGATCCACATCTTGGTGCCGTTGAGGATCCAGTCGCCGCCGTCACGGCGTGCCACCGTTCGCATCGACGATGGGTCGCTCCCGGCGTCGGGTTCGGTAAGCCCAAAGCAGCCGATCGCCTCCCCGGCGGCCATCCGCGGGAGCCATTCCTGCTTCTGCTCCTCCGACCCGTAGGCGTGGATGGGAAACATCGCCAGGGATCCCTGGACGCTGACGAACGACCTCATCCCCGAGTCCCCGTACTCCAGCTCGGTGCAAGCCAGCCCGTATTCGACCGAGGTGGTGCTGGCGCAGCCGTAGCCGTCCAGGTGCATCCCGAAGAGGCCGAGGGCCCCCATCTCCTTGGCCAGCTCCTTGGGGAAGGTGGCCGCCTCGAACCACTCGGCGATGCCGGGGAGGACCCGGTCGGCGACGAATTCTCGGACGGTGTCGCGCAGGAGCCGCTCCTCGTCGTTCAGCAGCGCGTCGACGTCGAGGAAGTCCTTGGGGTCCACCGCTGTGGGCTTCACCGGTCGCTTGGCCATGGGGACATTTCAGCAGAACGGCGCCCGGCATCGGCCGACACGCCGCCGGCGGGGCGCGTCAGGCGGAGCGGCGGAGCATCCGACGGCGTTCCCGTTCGGTGGTCGCCCCCCAGATCCCGTAGCGCACCCGGCTCTCCAGCGCCCACTCCAGGCATTCGGCCACCACCGGGCAACCGCGGCAGATCCTGATCGCCTCGTCGGTGGCGTCATCCCGGGGTGAGAAGAACAGCTCCGGATCGGCGCTTCGGCACGACGCGAACGCCGCCCAGGGGCGCTCCTCCAGGTCCAATACGAGCAGGTCCGTGGGCGGTGGTGGAGTCCTCATGGCCTTCATGGGTGCGGAGCGTCGGGTCTATGACGACCGGGGGCCACCCGAAAGTTCCCGATGGGGCGGCGCTCGAACCCCTGCGACGGGGCCGGCGGTATCATCCGGCGGCGCCGAAGCACTCGGAATGGGAGCGCCCCTGCTCTACTTCGCCTACGACGCCAACATCGAACCGCGCCGGCTCGCCGACATCGCGCCGACGGCGACGTTCGCGTTCATCGCCCACCTCCCCGAGTGGAAGATGGAGTACCCGATCTCCAATGGCGGCGGTGGCCTCCCTTCGGTGCGACCGCTGCCCGGCAACACGGTGTGGGGAGCGGTGTTCTCGATCAAGCCAGCGGACATGGCCGCCATAGATGCGGTCGAGGCCGGCGAGGGGCGGGTGCGCGAGACCGCCCAGGCGATGGACCGCGAAGGACACCGCCACGACGTCGTCACCCATGTGAGCCGTGCCGGCCATCGGAGGGACCGCGCCCCCGAGCGCTCCTACGTCAGGCTCATGGTCGAAGGGGGGCGTCACTGGAAGCTCCCCGCCGGCTGGGTGGCGGCCCTGGAGGAACATCTCGAGGACTGAGCGCGGGCTCGCCGGCAGCCCGCCGATCCACTGGGGGGCCGTGGTGGTCGGCGCCGTGATCGGCGTCGCCGCCGCCGGCGTCCCGGCCGTCGCCCTCCTCATCGTCGGCGGAAGCGTCGACCGGCCCTGGATCGAGGTCCTGGCGGTGCTCGTTGGGTTCGCCGGCCAGTTCTTCGCCGGCTTCGTCGCCGGGAACACCGCCCGCCGCAACTACGCCCTCCACGGGGGCCTGGCCGCCGCCGGGGGTTTCCTGGCGTTGTCCTCCATCGCCCTGGCGTCGGACGTCGACCCGGGACTGACCAGCCTCATCTCCAGTGTGGTGGTCGCCCTGGTGCTCGGCTCCGCCGGCGGCGTGCTCGCCGGGGCGATGACCCAGGAGGGTGACGGCCTTCCCATGTCGGCGGCGGGCGGGCATACTTGCCATCGAGCGCGCCGGGCGGCCGCGGCTCGGTTTCGGCCGGGTCGAGGAAAGTCCGGACTCCGCAGAGCACGGTGCTGGGCAATCCCCAGGCGGGGCAACCCGACGGACAGTGCAACAGAGAGCAGACCGCCGATGGCCTTCGGGCACAGGCAAGGGTGAAACGGTGGTGTAAGAGACCACCAGCGTCGCGGGCGACCGCGGCGGATCGGCAAACCCCACCGGGAGCAAGGCCGAGCAGGGGCAGGGTTGCTCGCCCGCCACGCCCCGGGTAGGCCGCACGAGCCCGTCCGGCAACGGCGGGCCCAGAGAGATGGCCGCCACCGGTCTTCGGATCGGCACAGAATCCGGCTTACAGGCGAGCTCGCCAACCGTGAGGGGCCCTTCGGGGCCCCTCACCCGCGACCCGGCCGGCCGTTCGGGCCGGGTAGCCTTCTACGCGGATGAGCACTCGAGCCGGACTCAGGCCCGTCGAGACGCCGCTCACCGCCGTCGGCGGGGCCATCCTCGGAGGAGCGGCCGGGTACCTCTTGGGCGGCGTGGTGGGGTTCATCGTCGGAGCGGCGCCGGCGGGCATTAACGGAGCGTTTGGTGGGTTCCGCGGCTCGTACGCCTGGCGAACTGCCCCAGGGTGGTTCGCCTTCGTCGCCGACTCCACCTGGGGCTTGCTCGGGACCACTCTGGGCGTCGTCCTCAACGTCATCAACAGCCTCGGCAGGTCCACCGGCTACCCAGCGGACCTCAGCCACCGCTTCAATCGCCACGTCTTCGAGCGCGGGGCGTGCATGAAGCGCGGGTTCGCCTTCAGAGGGTGCGCAAATGGGCTCGCCCCGGGATCAGGTTTCGGCTTGCGGCAAGCCGAAACCTGATTTGACCAGCGACCCATTGGCGTACCCTCTCACCCACGGCAACGTCATCAGCAACGCCGCCACCGGCAGAGACACCCTCGCCGACGACCGAATCGGCTTCATCGATCGACACGAGGGACTGCACGTCTGGCAGAACCGGATCTTCGGACCCGTCTACCAGGGTGTCTACGTCGGGTGGTTCCTGCTCGGCGCGGTGGCTGCGTTGATCACCAAGGCCGTCCGACGCGGCGCTCCCCCACTCCGACGCCTGGTGGAGACCGCGGCCTACTACGACAATCCCTTCGAGTATTGGGCATACCGCAGGGACGACCATTGGGAGACCAACAGCGCCGAGCGCATGCTGAAGTGGCGGCCGAAGGCCCCATCGTGAGAAACCGAAGCCTCCCCTCCGGTGTCAAAGCAGTGACCACTCGACGCCACCCGGCCCTTGCCCTCGTCTATCAGCTCCTCCTCGGAGCCGCCTCGGGATTCGCCCTGGGTTTCTTCGCCTGGATGGCCGCCGACCGGTTTGCCCACACCGCCCAGCCGCTGTGGCCCTACCTCGGCGCGGGCATCGTCCTGATGACCACGGCGGTCCGAGCGATGGCCACCCGACGCGCCGGGCAGCGGTGGATGCACCTGCTGTGGATACCGGTGCTGTTGTTCGCCGCGCTGATGGCGATGGTGATCGTCGCCCTGCGCAACTTCACCTGACGCGCGGCCGAGGCGCCCGGAGGCGCCTCGCCCGAATCATCGAATCGCCGCCGCGGCTACATCATCTCTCTGACGTCGTCCATCGGCTTGGCGTCATCGGTCACGATCACGGCGTCCTCGGTCACGATCACCTTGTACAGCACCCAGGCGACCGCCGCCCCCACCAGCGGCCCAACGAGGTAGATCCAATAGTCGGCCCACTCGCCGCTCACCAGTGCCGGTCCGAAGGATCGTGCCGGGTTCACCGACGCACCGGTGAAGCCGAGGCCGACGAGGTGGACCGCCGCGAGCGTGAAGCCGATCGCGACAAAGGTCGTCGACGAGCCCTTCTTGGTGGCCACGAGGATCATCATCACGAACACCGTGGTGAGGATCGCCTCGCCGACCACGCCGCCGAGGTTGTCGACGTACTGGGCGTTGAGCGAGGTCACGGTGCTCGCCACCGCGGCCCTGCTCACGATGAAGGCAAGCGCCAGGCTCGCCAGCGCCGCCCCGGCCAGTTGCGAAACCCAGTAGCCCAACAGGTCCGTCGCGGAAATCCGCTTGTCGAGGAACATCCCGAGCGACACCGCCGGGTTGAAGTGGCCACCCGAGACCTTGCCCACCGTGTACAGGGCTGCCACCAACCCCAGGCCGAACCCGATCGCGATCTCGATGGCTCCCCCACCGGTGACCGCCGCGGTCAGCATTGCGCCGGTGCCGACGCCTACGAGCACGAAGGTGCCGTACAGCTCGGCGACGTACTTCTGCCAATTGCCCATCCAGGAACTCCCTTCTCGGTCTCCCGTCCTGCGGTCGCCGCCCCGGGGCCGCACGACCTGGCGCCGAGACTACGCGAACATGAGCGGCGGCACCCCCGGGAGCGAGGTCTTTCGTGACCGACTTCTACTACTTCTGCGGCCACGAGCAGTGGCAGCCAGAGACCCTCGTCCGTCATGCCGTGCTCGCCGAGCAAGCGGGGTTCGACGGGTTGCTGGTCTCCGAGCACTTCCATCCGTGGGTCGACGACCGATCGGCTGCGGGCTTCGCCTTCGCCACCATCGGGGCGATCGCCCAGGCGACCTCCCGGGTGCGGATCACCACCGGCGTCACCACCCCGCTCTTCCGCTACCACCCCGGCGTTGTCGCCCAGGCTGCCGCCACTCTGGACCGACTCTCCGGAGGACGCTTCGACCTCGGCGTCGGGACCGGGGAGAACATCAACGAAGGGCCGCTCGGCCTGCCGTTCCCCGCGTACCCCGAGCGGGCGGCTCGCATGCGAGAGGCACTGCAGATCATGCGGCGACTGCTCGACGGTGAAAAGCTCACCTTCGAGGGGAAGTACTACCGGACCGACCGGGCGAAGTTGTACAGCCCGCCCATTGGGCGGGTCCCGATCTGGATGGCATCGGGTGGGCCGAAGTCGTCGGCACTCGCCGCCGAGTACGCCGAGGGAATCATCACCAGCGTCAAGGCTCCGGCCGACGCCCTCGCACAGGTGATCGAGCCGGCCAGGGCCACTGCGGCGGCTGCCGGGCGTCCTGCGCCGCGAGTCCTGGCCACTCGCTGGTCGATCCACGCATCCTCCCGCGCCGACGCCTGGGAGGCGCTGGCGTCGTGGCGAGGCCTGCGGGCACCCGGGAGGCTGGAGGCGGTCGATCCTCAGGACCTGCGTGAGCGCGCCGACGAGATGCCGCGGGAGGAGGTGCTCGGCCGCTACGCCATCGTCCCGGATGCCGCCGCCATCGTCGACACCTATCGCCCGCTGATCGACGACGTCGGAGCCGACATCGTCGCCTTCCAGATCGCATCGCTCGATCAGGAGGCGACCATCAGGCTGCTCGGGGACGAGGTGCTGCCGGCGCTCCGGTCCCGGTGACCGGGGCCTTAACATCGTTGCTCATGCATCGGTCGCTCCAGGCTGGCCTCCTCGGCCTCGCCGCCGGGTTCGTCGGCGGACTGGTGGGCATCGGCGGCGGACTCGTGATGGTGCCGGGCCTGGTGCTCTTCCTCTCCCTCGACCAGCACCGCGCCCACGCCACGTCGACCGCGGTGATCGTGGTCGCGACGAGCGCCTCGGTGCTTCCCTTCGTCCTCAACAGCGAGGTCGCCTGGGCGACTGGCGGATGGCTGCTCGTCGGCTCGGTGATCGGTGCCTATGCCGGTGCCCGGTTCTTCATGCGGATCCCGGCGGTGTGGCTCGCCCGGGCGTTCGTGGTCCTCGCCGTCGTGTCCGCCGCCCGATTGGCACTGACCTGATGGCGATCATCGCGTTCATCGCCATCGGTCTGTTCGCCGGCGTCATGGGGGCGTCCCTGGGCGTGGGAGGGGGCATCGTGTACGTCCCCGCCCTCGTCTCCCTCTTCGCCTTCGCTCAGCACGAGGCGCAGGGCACATCGCTGGCGGTGATCGTGCCCAGCGCCCTCGTCGCCGCCGTGGTGCACGCCCGGGCCGGCCGGGTCGTCTGGGCCGTCGCCATCCCCCTGGGGATCGGTGGCGTGATCGGCGGCCTCATCGGCGGGACCACCGCCCAGGCGCTCTCCGCTCCCGTCCTGCGGAGAATATTCGCGGTGTTGCTGGTGATCACCGCTTTGCGAATGCTGGGGAAGACCCGTTCTCGCTCCCACCAGGCCGCTCCCGAAGACTGACCGCCCTCAGCGGCCGGCCGGCCCGGCCGGCATCGGGATCCGGCCATCGCCGAGGAACCGCCTGAGCGCCCCAACTCCGGCGAGGTGCCGCCGCCACAGGTACACCAGGTACGCCGCCCCGAACGCCTCTCCGGCCCACACGAGCGGGTCGGTGATCATCGCCTTGACGAGCGTGGGGAAGTCCGAGCCGCTCACCGGCGGGAAGGTCCATCCGAACACCGGCCACAGGAACCCCTCGGGCCTGGTCCAGGCACCGTCGAGCCCCAGATGGACGAACGACCCGATGATCACCGCGAAGGCCGCCTTACGAGCCGTCGACCCACGCCGGGTGACGATGAGCGCCAGGATCATGACCGCCACCGGGAAGAGGAGCGTGTGCCCGTACACCCGGTGGGTGTGAAACGTCCCGTTGAACAGGATCGATCCGATCGGCTTGTCGATCACATCGGGGAGGATCGAGCCGACGGCCAGCCAGCGGAGATCCATCGCCGGATCGCGGAAGACGTATCGGGCTATCAGCGTGGTGACTCCGACGTGCCACAGGAACACGCTCAGGCCTTCTCGTCGAGGGCGGCGTTGGCCAGGGAATCGGCGAGGGTGTTCTGCTCCCGAGGCACGTGGACGACCCGAGCCTGGTCGAATCGCGTGAGCAGCCCGACGGCATGCCGATGCAGCGGCTGGAGGTTGGGGGCCTTCACCCGGTATTCCCCCAGCAGCTGGCGGACCAGGAGCTGACTGTCGAGCCGCACTTCGAGGCTCCGGACCCCGGCCTCGACGGCCGCCTCGAGCCCGGCGACGAGTCCGGCGTATTCGGCGTCGTTGTTCGTGGCGCGGCCGATCGCCTTGCCCACCTGACGGATCGGGGTGCCCGACGGATCGAGCAGGGCGAACCCGAACGACGCCCTGCCGGGGTTCCCCCGCGAGGCCCCGTCGCAGTACAGGACGTAGGAGCGCATCATCGTGGAGCGAGGATTCGGCGGCAGTGGTGGCAGCGAGGGGGGACGGCCCGCAACGCCTGGGCCTCCTCGGCGGCGGAGAGACGGAGGTGACACCCGCCGCAGACCCCGTCGACGAGGGCGGCGACCGCCACGCCCTCCTTGGCGGGACGGATCTCCTCGTACAGTGCGAGCAGGTCGGGGGCGATCAGCGGCACGGTCGCGGCCTTCTTCGCCTCGAGTCGCGCCACGTCGGCGTCGATCTCGGCCCACGCCTGCTTGATCGCCGCCTCGAACCGTGCCTCGTCGGCCGCCGAGGCGCTGCGCTGCGCCTGCAGCGTGTCGAGGGTGCGCTGACCGTCCTCGCGCTGGTCGATCAGGGAGAGTGCCTCGTCCTCCCGGGTGGAGACGCGCTTGCGCAGCATGTCGACCTCATCGCGCAAGTGGGTGGCATCGCGGGCAGTGAGGCCCCCGGCGTAGAGGCGCCGCTCTTCGCGCACCAGCTTCTCCTCGTCGAGTTTCATCTCCCCCTCGGCGCGGTCCTCGGCCAGATCCACCGTTCGGAGTGACTCGGTGGCGGCGGCGATCTCAGCGTCGAAACGGGCGACCGCCCCGTGGGCCTTGCGGTACGCCGAGAGCTCGGGAAGCGTCGCCCGCCGATCGAGGAGGCGATCGATGGCGGAGTCGACCGCCTGCAGGTCGAGCAGGTCCTCGAGGCTTGAGATGTCCTCCACGAGCGGCCCCTGACGTCGAGCGGGCGCCCGCAGGCTACCGCCTTCCGCCGGACCCCCCGGCGCCGGTTCCGGGAGGACTCTCCCCCCGGTCCGCAAGCCCGATTCCATCAAGGGAACCGGGCAATCCGCCGAATCCATCTCCTGAGGTCCACGGGGACGCCGACAACCACTCAGAGTATTGATATCGACGCCAGCATGCGATATTCTGCCACCCACCGTAGCGGCCTGACCACTCCCTGTTCAGGGAGAAAGGCCGCCAGAATCCGAGGAGGATCGGGTTGACCCGCCTGCGCCGTCCGTTGATCGGCCTCGTCGCCCTGTTCACGCTGGCCATCACCCTCGACCGCGTCGCCGTCGGCAGGGGGGCGGACACCATCGGGACATACGTGTACGCGATCGCCGCCCTCACGGTGATCGCCCCCCTCACCGTCGCCCGGCTCCGCCGCACCCGTCCAGCCGCGCTGGTGCTGGTCGCCCTCGCCGCCTACGCCGTCGCCGGGACCATCGCCACCGCCGGGATCACGTCGCCCCGCTACGACGTCTACGTCGCCGCCACCGAGGTCGCGTTCGTCCTCCTGGCATCACTCCTCAGCCGACGAGTGGCGACCACCCTCGGCGACATCGAAGACACCCTCGGACAGGTCGCGTTCGGCGCCTCCTCGGCGGTCGACATCGAGAGTCCCAACGCCGCGAGCGAGATCCACGCCGAGATGGCGCGCAGCCGGCGCCACGGCCGTCCCATGTCCCTCACGGTGCTCACCCCCCTCCCGGCCCAACTCGACGACGCCGTGGCCCGGGCGACCGCCGAGGTCGAGCGCGCGGTGCGTGAGCGGTACGTCTTCGGCAAGCTGTCGCGCGCCGTCGGCGACCAGTTGCGACGCTCCGACCTCCTCTTCGAGCATCGTGGGTCCGGGCGTCTCTTCATCCTCAGCCCCGAGACCGACCAGGAAGGGACCGATCTTCTGGTGCGCCGGGTGATCGAAGCCACCGGCCGCGCCGGCATTCCCGCGGCCGCCGGCTCTGCCTCGTTCCCCGACCAGGCGGTCGGCTTCGAAGGGCTGGTCGCCCAGGCCGAACAGCAGCTCGAGGCGAGGCTCGCCCCGGCCCCGCAGTTGCATGCGGTGCACGCGGGTGGATCAGGATGACCACCTCCGTCGTGGGGCCCGCGCTCTGGTCCGGCCTTGACTGGCTCGATCGCCTGCATCCCGAGGACCGGATCATCACCGGACGCGCCTACGCCGTCGCCAAGCGCGCCTTCGACCTGGTAATCGTCCTCGTCACCGCACCGCTGTGGCTCCCCGTGATGGCCCTGTGCGCCCTGGCGGTCAAGGTCGACGACCCCTCCGCTCCGGTGCTCTTCACCCAGACCCGTACCGGCGTCGCCGGGCGCACGATCACGATGCACAAGTTCCGCACGATGGTCCCGAACGCCGACGCGATGAAATGGGAGTTCCGACACCTCAACGAGCTCGAGTGGCCGGACTTCAAGATCACCAACGATCCCCGCATCACCCGGCCGGGCGGGATGCTGCGCAAGACGAGCCTCGACGAGCTCCCACAGCTGTGGGACGTGCTCGCCGGGAGGCTGAGCCTGGTGGGCCCCCGCCCCACCGACTTTCTCGCCGACACCTATCGCCTGTGGCAAACGGAGCGCCTCGACGTGAAGCCGGGGATGACCGGGCTGTGGCAGATCTATGGCCGGGGGCTTGCCGAGTTCGACGACCGGACCCGCCTCGACATCGCCTACGTCCAGCGGCGTTCGATCTGGCTCGACCTCCAGATCATCGTCCGCACCATCCCGGCGGTGCTGGCCCAACGCGGAGCGAAATGAGGACCTCATGGACCTGAAGGCTGCCGTCCGCTCGGTCCTGCTCGGCTGGTACTACCCGGCCCTCGGAATCCTCGTCGCCTGCGGCGTGGCCGTCTTCCTTCACAGCCGCGAGGTGCCGGTGTACCAGGCCGAGGCCACCTACGTGGTGACCCCGTACACCGGGCCGACCGAGGGCGACACCACCGAGAGCGTCAAGACGCTCGACGCCACCCGGAGCCGGTCGATCATGACCACGCTGACCGAGATCGTCTCCAGCGACACCGCTCGGTCGACGGCGGCGACCGCCCTCGGGCTCGACCCCACGGTGATCGCCAGCTACGTGGTCGAGGCGGTCGTCGCCCCGGAGGCCAACGTCATCGCCACCACCGTGCGCGGTCCCGACCCGGACATGACCGTCGCCCTCTCCAACGCGATCGGTGAAGCGGCGATCGCTCGGTTCGTCGACCTCTACAAGATCTACGACGTCGAGCCGCTCGACCCGCCGGTCACACCCACCGAGCCGTCGAACCGCGGCCTCGTCGAGCTCGCCATCATGGCCTCCGCGTTCGGGGTGTTGGTCGGCGGCGGAATCGCCCTCATCAGGGGCCTCGGCTTCGACAACCGGGGCCGCTCGACCATGCAGAGCCGGCTGGGCGCCTACGGCGGAGCCACGGTCACGCCGCTGCGGGAACACGACCGGTACCAGAGGGTGGGATGACCATCCTCACGTTCCGGGGCCGCCCCCGTGGCGCGAGGGTGCTCCTCTCCGCCGGTCTGGCGGCGGCAGCCCTGGGGGCGGCAGCGATGACGGTCGTTCCTGCGATCATCGTCATCACCGGGGTCGTCGCGGTCGCGGCGTGCGTCGCCATCCTTCACGACCCGGAGTGGGGCCTCGCCGCCGTCGCCGCATTCACGGTCCTGCGTCTGCCCGACGTCGCCACCGACTTCCACGGCGCACCCTCACTGTTCACTCCCCTCCTCGCCTTCGTGCTGCTCGCCCTGCTGGTCCGGTCCCGTGCCACCGGGGAACGCCCGGTGGGGGGCCTGCGCGCCCTCGCCCTCTTCGGGGGATTCGTCATGGTCGCCCTGGGGAGCCTCACGGTCGCGGCCGACACCGGTGCCGGGACGCACCAGGTCATCCTTCTCGTCAAGGACGGGATGGTGGCGATCCTCGTCGGCATGCTGCTGCGCCGATCATCCGCCCTGCGGCTCGTGATCTGGGTGCTGGTCGTCGGAGGGGCGGCGCTCGCCACACTGTCGATCCTCCAGTTCCTCACCGGATCGTTCAACACCACGTTCGGCGGATTCGCCCAGTCGGCCGTGCAGAACATCTACGCGCAGACCGACGACGTGCGGATCTCGGGCCCGATCGGCGACCCCAACTTCTACGCCCAGCTCCTCGTCATGCTCGTCCCCCTCGCCTATGACCGAATGCGCGATGAGACCTCCCGGTTTCTCCGCGTCGCCGCGGCGTATGCCGGCCTGGCGTGTGCGGTGGGCGTGATCCTCACCTTCTCCCGCGGAGGTGCCCTCGCACTCGCCGTCGTCGCCGTCGCCCTGATCGTCCGCCACCCGCCCAAGGTGCGTACGGTGGTGGCCGTCGGCGTGCTGGCGCTGGCGGCGCTGCCCTTCCTCCCGCCCGGGTACCTGGCTCGGCTGGGCGCCCTCGGGCAGGTCGGGGAGATCCAGGCGGGCGTCGATCCCTCGATCCGCGGCCGGACGGCCGAGCTCACCGCGGCGTGGGAGATGTTTGCCGACCATCCCCTGGTGGGGGTGGGCTACGGCAACTACATCGTGCTCTATCCCGAGTACGCCCGGGAGTCCGGCATCGACATCCGCTCCACGGAGCGCAACGCCCACAACCTGTATCTGGCGACCGCCGCAGAGACGGGGATCGCCGGACTGGTCGCGCTGGGGGCGGTGATCGTCGGCGCGTTCGTCGCGCTGCACTCGGGCCGGAAGCGGTTCCGGGAGATGTCGGACCATCGCGCCGACGGGATCGGCTACGCCATCGCGGTGTCGCTGGTGGGATACCTGATCACGTCGCTCTTCCTGCACATGGCATTCGCCCGCTTCGCCTGGCTGATGATCGGGCTGGCGCTCGCCTTCCCGTCCACCGCGGCCGCCGAAGACCGCGCCAGGGACGCTGCCGCGGCAGGAGCCTCGACGTGGCGATGACCGAGGACCGCCCCGCCGACACCGCCGAGCTCGGCACCGCCGCCGCCAAGGCGGTGATGTGGAACTACGTCTCGTTCGCCGCCGGCAAGGTGCTGGTGCTGGTGACGATGGCGGTACTCGCCCGGCTGCTCACCCCGGAGGACTTCGGCATCGTCGGCTTCGCCACGCTGGTGGTGGCGTACCTCGCGGTGCTCAAGGACCTCGGGCTGGGTGCGGCCCTCATCCAACGCCGCCAGGACGTCGAGGAGTCGGCAGAGACGGTGTTCGTCGCCAACCTAGTGCTCGGGGCGATCCTCACCGCGGTGGTCGCCCTGTCGGCGCCGATGGTGGCCACGTTCTTCCGCGAACCCTTGGTCACACCGCTCCTGCGGGTGTTGTCGTTCACGTTCATCCTCGAAGCGCTGGGCTCGGTCCAACTGGTGCTCCTGCGGCGAAACATGGACTTCCGGCGCAAGCTCATCCCCGACGTGGGGCGGTCGATCGTCAAGGGAGTGGTGTCGGTCGCCGCCGCCGCCACCGGCTTCGGGGTGTGGGCGCTGGTCTGGGGCCAGCTCGCCGGGGTGCTCGCCTCGGTGATCCTCTCGTGGACGGTGCTGCCCTGGCGCCCCAGACTGCGGGTCCACCGCCGCCTCCTCCCCTCCCTGATGAGGTTCGGCGCACCGCTGATCGTCACCGACATCCAGTACGCCATCTGGGCGAACCTCGACTACGTCGTCGTAGGACGCTTCCTCGGCGACACCGCCCTCGGCATCTACACGCTTGCCTACCGCCTTCCCGAGCTGCTCGTCCAGTCGGTGTGGCGGGTGCTCGCCCAGGCGGTGTTCCCGTTCTTCTCCAGCATCCAAGACGACATCGATCTCCTCCGCCGCGGCTTCCTGGCGACCATCCGGTACACGCAGGTGGTGATCGTCCCCTTGTGCTTCGGTCTGTTCATCGCCGCCGAGCCGGCCGTGGGGGCCCTGTTCGGCGACCAGTGGAGCGCCGCCGTCCCCGTCCTGCGGCTGATGGCGGTGTTCTCCCTGATCGGTTCGATCGGCGTCAACGCCGGCGACGTCTACAAGGCGCTCGGGCGAAGCGCCGTGCTCGCTCGCCTGGCGGTGCTCGAGCTGGTGGCCCTGGTGCCGGCGCTGATCATCGGCGCCCACCACGGGATCGTCGGCGTGGCATGGGCGCACGCCATCGTCGCCACCATGGACACCACAGTCCGGCTCGTGGTCGCCACCAGGATGGTGGGCATCAGCGGGCGCCAGATCTGGGACCAGATCCGGCCATCGCTCACCGCCGGGCTGTGGCTCACTGCCGCCGCGGTGCCGGTCTTGTGGCTCACTCGTGCGGCGGGCGATGCCCTCTCGTTGCTGGCGACGGCGCTCGCCGGATGCCTGGCCTACGTGGCCGCCTTGTGGCGGCTCGACCCGGTCGTCATCCGGCGGATGGCGGGATGGCTGCGACTGCGCAGGAAGGCCGCGGCATGACCGCCCGGCGGCTCCGGCCCGCTCCCAGCGCCTTCGCGGCCGGCCAGCGGCTGCGCGTCCTGTTCCTGATCGACTCGCTCGGCCCGGGTGGCGCCGAGCACCTCCTCGCCGAGTACCTGCGGCTGCTGCCCGGGCTCGGGGTCGACCCGGTGGTCGTCGCCCTCCAGGAGCGAGCGGGCAACCCGGTGGCGGCGGTCATCGAAGGCCTGGGCATCCCGGTTCGCAATCTGGGGATCAACCGGCTGCGGGAGCGAGCCGCATACCAGCGGGTGGTCGCCGCGGTGGCGGAGACCGTCCCCGACGTCGTGCACACCCAGCTGGAGTTCTCCAACATCCTCGGCACGATCGCGGCCTCGCGATCGGGGATTCCGTCGCTGTGCACCATCCACACCCTGGATCGACCGGCTCCCTGGAGCCGCGATGCCGCCCGTTTCCGCTTGATGGCCTGGGTGCTGCGCCGCCGGGCGGATCGGGTGGTCGCGGTGTCACGCAGCGCCCGCGAACACTTCCTCGGCAGGGCACGAGCCCGACGCGAGCAGGTCATGACGATCTACAACGGCATCGATCTCGCCCGGTTCACCGAGCCCGGCGACGCCGCCGGTGCCCGGGCCGAACTGGGGATCCGTCCCGACGAGCGGGTGGCGGTGACCGTGGCCGTGCTGCGCCCTGCGAAGGGCATCGACGACATGATCGACGCCCTGGGAATCATCACCGAGGCAATCCCCTCGGTGCGCTACCTCGTCGTCGGGGACGGGGACCATGGACCCGCGCTGCGAGATCACGCCGCAGCAGCCGGCGTGGACGGCCGGATCGTGTTCGCCGGTGACCGCGCCGACGTCCCCCGGATGCTGGCCGCCTCCGACCTTTTCGTCCTCCCCTCTCACGCGGAAGCCCTCCCCACCGTCCTGATCGAGGCGATGGCTGCCGGGCTTCCCGTGGTCGCCACCGACGTCGGCGGGATCCCCGAGATGGTCGAGCGCGGCTCGAGCGCCCTTCTCGTCCCCCCGCATCGACCCGACCTGCTCGCCGATGCCGTGGGCAGGGTGCTCTCTTCCCCGCTCCAGGCGACGGCCATGGGCAAGGCCGGCCTCCGGGTGGCGGCCGAGCGCTTCGACATCAACCGCCAGGCGCAGCGGCTGGTCAACGAGTACCGGCTCCTGGTCACCAGGAGGGCGGCATGACCCGCATCGCCGTCGTCGAACCCGACGGGGCCGGAGGGATGATCCACTATGCCTACCAGATGTGTACCGCCCTCGCCGCGGCGGGCGCCGACGTCACCCTGATCACCTCGACCTCGTACGAGCTGGCCGCCTTCCCCCACTCGTTTCGCGTCGTCCCGATGATGCGCCTCTGGCCCCCGATCCAGGCCCGCCCGCGCCGGTCCCGCCCCGCCGCCGCGGCGGCCGCGGTGGGGCGCAAGCTGCGCCGGGTGTGGCGCGGGCTCCGATATGCCTGGGAATGGAACCGGGTGACGGGCCGCATCCTCGCCGACCACCCCGACATCGCCCAGTTCGCCGTCATCCGGTTCCCCTTCCAGGCGTTTTCCCTGCGCCGGCTGCGGCGCGCTGGGATCACCCTCGGCCAGGTCTGCCACGAGTTCGAACCGCGTGAGGCGGGGCGGATCACCCGGTGGGTCAACCGCACCCTGTCGACCGGCGTCTATCGCTGCTTCGACGTCATCTTCCTGCACGCTCGGGAAAACGCCGAGCGATTCCTCGACCGATTCCCCATCGACCCTGCCGTCGTGCGCGTGGTCCCCCACGGCAACGAGGCGATGTTCCTCCAGACGGCCGACGCCGGCGGCGACCTGCGCCACCTCTATGCGATCCCGCCGGAGCGGCCGGTCGCGCTGTTCTTCGGAGGGATGCGCCCGAGCAAGGGGCTGCCCGACCTGATCGCCGCCTTCGCCATGGCCCGCAGCGAGATGGACGCCCACCTGCTGATCGCCGGGCCGGCCGTTGGCATCGACCCCGATGAGCTGCGGAGGGAGGTGCAGCGTCTCGGGATCTCCGATCGGTCGACCATCGACCCGCGCTACCTGCCCATCGCCGAGGTGGGGCCGCTCCTGCGAACCGCCTCCGTCGTGGTGCTTCCCTACCGCACCGCCACCGCCAGCGGCGTGCTCCAAGTCGCCTACGCCTTCGAGCGACCCGTGATCGCCACCGCCATCGGTGCGCTCGCGGACGACGTGGTGCACGGCGAGACCGGCCTGCTCGTGCCCCCGGCCGACCCCGAGGCGATGGCGGCAGCGCTGGTCAAGCTCCTCGGTGATCCGGCCGAAGCGAACGCCATGGGCAGGCGCGGCCACAACCAGGCGATGACCACCTTCGCGTGGGAACCGATCGCCGGCGCCTTGCTGAACGCCTACAGGGAGCTGCGGTCGTGATCGGAATCGTGTTCTGGGCGTCGGTGGCGCTCGTGGCATACACGTACGCCGGGTATCCGCTGATCGTCACGCTGGCGGCCAAAGTGGCGGGCCGCGATCGGGCATACCCCGCGGCCACCCCCAAGGTCACCCTCGTCATCGCGGCGTACAACGAGGAGAAGACCATCGGCCCCAAACTCGACGAGGCCTTGACGCTGGACTATCCCCGCGAGCTGCTCCACATCGTCGTCGCCGCCGATGGCTCCGACGACGACACCGCCCCGATCGTCGCCGGCTACGGAGATCGCGGAGTGGAGCTCGTCCACTGCCCCGAGCGGCGCGGCAAGATGGCCGCGATCAACCGGGCGATGCAGTGGGCCCGGGGCGAAATCGTTCTCTTCAGCGACGCCAACAACCGGCTCCGCCCCAACGCGTTGGCCGAGATCCTGCGTCCCTTCTCCGACCCGTCCGTTGGCGCGGTCACCGGCCGCAAGACGGTGGCGGGCGGCGACGGGCTCGGCTTCTCGGAGAACGCGTACTGGCGCTACGAGAGCCACCTGCGAAGGATGGAGACCCGGCTCGGCTGCACGGTCGGGGTCAACGGCGAGATCTTCGCGATGCGGCGCGACCTGTTCGTGGCGCCGCCTGACGGCGTGATCAACGACGATCAGTGGCTGGCCGCCGAGATGATTCGGAACGGGTATCGCGTCGTGTTCCGCCCCGAGGCGGTGTCGGAGGAGCCAGTGTCGGCCCTGGCCGCCGAGGAGGTGGAACGGCGCTCCCGGATGGTCGCCGGCCAGTACCAGGCGTTCTCCGGGCTCTCCCGGCTGCCCTGGCGGCGTCCCCTCGTCCTGTGGATGCTGGTCTCACACAAGCTGCTGCGCCCCCTGGTGCCGTTCGGGATGATCGGGGCACTCGGCTCGTCGATCGCCGCCGCGGTGGCCGCATCGCCAGCGGAGGGCATCGGCGGCCTCGGCCAACCGTGGGGGCTCGCCGCCCTCCTCGCCCAAGCGGGGTTCTACGGCGTGGCGGCCATCGGACGGTCCTTGCCGGGACGACTCGGGAAAGTGGCCTATGTGCCGCGTTTCCTGGTCGACTCGAATCTGGCGGCGCTGCACGGGTTGTGGCGGCACCTGCGGGGGACCCAGGCCGCCGCGTGGCGGCGGGCCCCCCGGAGCGGCCGATGACCACCGGGCAGCGCCGGCTGCCCCTGCTGGAGCATCTCGACCGGCGCAGGGCGCTCGCCCTCGCCGGTGAATGGGACCGCCTGGTCGCCGAGTCTCCGGGCGGGTCGCCCTTCCTGACCTGGGCCTGGATCGGCGCCTGGCTCGACACACTGGGACAGGACGCCGACCTCGAGGTCGTCTCTGCCCGGGATCCCATCGACGGACGCCTTCTCGGGGTGGCCCCGTTCTTCGTCGAGACCCGCCGCCGTGCCGGGGTCGGTTATCGGTCGCTGCGCTTGGTCGGCAACGGCCCCGGAGCGCCCGACCATCTCGACATGCCGGTGCGCGCCGACCAGGCGCACGAGGTGGCCCCCCTGCTGTGGGACGCTGTCACGCGGAACCGTCGCTGGGACGTGATCGATCTCGACGGCGTGGCGTCGGACGGCACGCTGGCCGCCACGATCCTCCGCCGACACGATGACCGGCACGACCTCGAGCCGATCCCGTGTCCGTATCTTCGCCTCGACGGAGGATGGGACGCCGTCGAGGCGCGGATGGGCCGCAGCCATCGCCAGAACATCGACCGATACCGCCGCAGGCTCGACGCGGAGGCGGAGGGCGTGGCCGAGCGCCTCGTCGTCGCGGCGGGGGACCTCGAGGACACGATGACCCGGCTGGCCGAGATGCATCAGGGCGTGCGCACCAGCCACGGAGATCGGAGCGCATTCGCCGACCCCCACCTCGTGGCCTTCCATCGCGAGGTTGCCCGGCGCATGCTCGCCGCCGGCAGGCTGCGGCTGTGGCGGC